>JAJPWY010000056.1 GCA_021205725.1 Clostridiales bacterium | reverse complement strand
GGGCATCCGCACCACCAAGACCTACACCCGCAACACCCTGGACGTGTCCGCCATCCCCTGTATCAAGCGGATGAGCCATCTGCCGGTCATCATCGACCCCAGCCACTCCGGAGGCTACAGCTATCTGGTGGAGCCTCTGACCCTGGCGGGCATCGCCGCCGGGGCGGATGGCATCATCGTGGAGGTGCACAACGACCCCCTCCATGCCAAGTGCGACGGCCAGCAGTCCCTGACGCCGGAGCAGTTCGGCGACCTGATGGGAAAGGCGGAAAAGCTCGTTGACTTCATGGGGAAGACCATAGTAAAATAAGGGAAAAGATACCACAGAAGGAGCGTGCCGCCATGAAAACCCTGACCGTCGCCCTGCCGGGGCGGGAATATGATATTCTGATCGAAGCAGGTCTCCTGGAGCAGACCGGCGCACAGTGCCGGAGGGTACTGCCCCGGACGGTCCGGACGCTGGTGGTCACCGATTCTAATGTGGGGCCGCTCTATGGGGCGCAGGTGACCCGGAGCCTGGAGGCGGCTGGGTTCTCTGTCCATACCGTCACCATCCCCGCCGGGGAGCCGTCCAAGTGCGCCGCCTGGCTGGAGCGCATCTGGGACGAGGCTATGGCCTTCGGCCTGACCCGGACGGACGCGGTCGTCGCCCTGGGCGGCGGCGTGGTGGGGGATTTGGCGGGTTTTGCCGCCGCCACCATCCTCCGGGGCGTCCCCTTTGTCCAGATACCCACCACCCTGCTGGCCCAGGTGGACTCCTCCGTGGGAGGCAAGGTGGCCATCGACCTGCCCGCCGGGAAAAACCTGGTGGGGGCCTTCTGGCAGCCGAAGCTGGTGCTGATGGATACTGCCACCCTGGACACCCTCTCCGACCGCATCTTCTCCGACGGCATGGCGGAGGTCATCAAGTACGGCTGCATCTGGGACAGGGAGTTCTTCGACCTGCTGGCCCGGTGCGGCGACCGGGCGGGGGTGATGGAGTACATTGAGGAGGTGCTTTGCACCTGCTGCGCCATCAAGGCAAAGGTGGTCATGGAGGACGAGCGGGACACCGGCCTGCGGATGATTTTGAACTTCGGCCACACTCTGGGCCATGCCTACGAGAAGGCATATCACTATGAGACCTATACCCACGGCCAGGCGGTATCCGCCGGGATGGTGCTGGCGGCGGATTTGGGAGAGCGGCTGGGCGTCACTCAGCCGGGGACGAAGGCCCGGATCGAGCAGCTGACCGCCGCCTTCGGTCTGCCCACCGTCATCCCCTGTACGGCGGATGACTATGAGAGCGCCGTGGGCCTGGACAAGAAGGGCAGCGGAGACAGCATCACCGTCATCCTGCTGCGGACGCTGGGGGAGTGCGCCCCCACCAAAATGCAGAAGAAGGAGCTGCTGGCGCTGCTATGACTGTGACTGTTACGCCGGGGACGCTTCGGGGGCAGGTGACGCCCCCCGCCTCCAAGAGCCAGAGCCATCGGCTCATCATCGCCGCCGCTCTGGCGGAGGGGAAGAGCCGCCTGGACAACCTCTCCATGAGCCAGGACATCGCCGCCACCCTGGGCTGTATGGAGACCCTGGGGGCCTTGTGGGACGGGGAGACGGTCACCGGAATCGGCCCGGCGAGGGGGAGACGGGGTTCGCTTTCCCTGCTGAACTGCGGAGAGTCCGGCTCCACCCTGCGCTTTCTGATCCCCGTGGCCCTGGCGATGGCCGGGGGCGGGGTGTTCACCGGCAGAGGCCGGCTTCTGGCCCGGCCCATGGAGCCGTATCAGCGGCTGTTTGCGGAAAAGGGAATCTCCTACCGGGCGGAGCCGGATTCCATCACGGTGCAGGGGACGCTGGAGCCGGGGGAGTACGCCCTCCCCGGAGACGTCTCCAGCCAGTTTATCACCGGGCTGCTCTTTGCCCTGCCACTGCTGGACGGGGACTCGGAGCTGCATCTGACCACCCCTCTGGAGTCTGCCGCCTATGTGGACATGACGGTGGACGCATGGAGCCGGTTCGGCGTGGGCATCGACCGGACAGAAAACGGCTGGCACATCCCCGGCAGACAGCGGCCCGCAGGCCGTGACCTGACGGTGGAGGGGGACTGGTCCCAGGCGGGCTTTTTCTACGCCGCTAGGGGGCTGGGCAATCCGGTGGAGATTTGCGGCATGAACGATGCCTCCGTCCAGGGGGATCGTATCATCCGGGACTACGCCGCCCGACTGGACGGGCGGGGGACGGTGACCCTGGACGTGAGCCAGTGTCCCGACCTGGCCCCGGCTCTGGCGATCCACGCCGCCCTCCGGGCGGGGGAGACCACCCGTCTGGTGAACGCCGCCCGGCTGAGAATGAAGGAGAGCGACCGCATTGAGACGGTGACCTCCGAGCTGAACCGGCTGGGGGCGCACATCGAGGCGTATCCCGACGCCATGACGATTCACGGCGTCTCCGCCCTCCACGGCGGGGAGACGGACAGCCACAACGACCACCGCATCGCCATGATGCTGGCCGTCGCCGCCACCCGGGCCGACGGGCCGGTGATTATCCGGGACGCCGGGAGCGTGGCGAAATCCTATCCTCGGTTCTGGGAGGACTACGAACAGCTGGGGGGACGCATCACCCGGCAGGAGGAATGACAGATGAAGCACATGATTTTTGGAGAGTCCCACGGCCCCGCCATCGGCGTGGTGCTGGAGGGGGTCCCCGCCGGGGTGGAGCTGGACCTGGAGCAGATCGCCTTTGAGCTGTCCCGCCGGGCCCCGGGACAGGACGCCCTCTCCACCCAGCGCAGAGAGGCGGACGTGCCGGAGATCCTCTCCGGCGTGTTTCAGGGCAACACCACGGGTAGCCCTCTGGCCGCCATCATCCGCAACACGGACACCCGGAGCGGGGACTACGAAAAGACGAAGAACCTGCCCCGGCCCGGTCACGCCGACTACACCGGCTTCCTCCGGTATCAGGGCTATAACGACTACCGGGGCGGCGGACACTTCTCCGGCCGTCTCACCGCCCCCCTGGTGTTCGCCGGGGCGGTGGCAAAGCAGATTTTGGCAGGGGAGGGGGTCTCCGTGGGGGCCCATATCCGTTCCATAGGGCCGGTAGAGGACACGCCCTTCCAAAACGATGAGCAACCCCTGACGGCAGCTCTCCTGCGGGAGATCGCCCACAAGCCCTTCCCGGTGCTGCGGGATGAGCAGGGCGAGGCCATGCGGCAGGAGATTTTGGCAGCCAAGGCGGACCGGGACAGCATTGGCGGGACCATCGAGTGCGCCGTCCTGGGCCTGCCCGGAGGCATGGGCTCCCCGGACTTCGGGGAGAACGTGGAGGGCATCTTCTCCCAGCACCTGTTCGCCGTCCCCGGGGTGAAAGCCGTGGGATTCGGCGACGGGTTCGGCTTCGCCGCCCTCCGGGGCAGTCAGGCCAACGACCCCCTGTACCTGCGCAACGGGGAGGTCACCTCCACCAGCAACCACTCCGGCGGGGTCAACGGGGGCATCACCAACGGTCTGCCCATCCTGTTCACCGTGGCCCTCCGGCCCACCGCCAGCATCGCCCGGGAGCAGGACACGGTGAATCTGGACACCTGGAGCAACGATAAGCTCACCGTCCAGGGCCGTCATGACCCCTGCATCGTTCACCGGGCCGTCCCGGTCATCGAGGCGGCGGCGGCGCTGGCGGTTTGCGAGCTGATGGGCATTTGACGGGTAAGGAGAGATACCATGAAGGACATCAAATATCTCCGGGGCCAGATCGACACCATCGACCACCAGATGGTCAGCCTCTTCCAGCAGCGGATGGAGGTCTCCCGGGAGGTGGCGGAGTATAAGATCGCCCACGATATCCCGGTGCTGGACCCGGAGCGGGAGCGGGAGGTGCTGGAGGACAAGGCCGCTATGGTGGCCGACCCCCAGCTCAAGACGGACGTGGCCAAGCTCTACGAGGTCATCATGTCTCTCAGCCGGGGCTGTCAGCGCCGGGTGATGCAGGATCAGGAGCCGACCCCTCCCGGCTATCCCCAGGCGGTGGAGCTTGCCGCCCCAGTGGAGGAGCCGAGGGTGGTCTATCAGGGCATGCCCGGAGCCTACAGCGAGGAGGCGGCGGTGAACTTCTTCGGCCCCGCTGTCCGGAGCCAGGGGTTGAACCGCTTCGAGGACTGCTTCGAGGCCCTGGCCTGCGGGGAGGCGGACTATGCCGTTTTGCCCATCGAGAACTCCACCACCGGGGCCATCCGCCAGGTCTACGACCTGCTCACCCAGTACCAGTTTTATATGGTGGGGGAGACCACGGTGAAGGTGGAGCACTGCCTCATGGCCCTGCCCGGGGTCAAAATGGAGGAGATCACCCACGTCTACTCCCATGAGCAGGGCTTGTTCCAGTCCGACCGGTTCCTGGACCGGCATCCGGAGTGGGTGCGGGTTCCCCAACTGGACACGGCGGGGAGCGCCAAATATGTCAGCGAGACGGGAGACCGGACCAAGGCCGCCATCTGCGGCAAGCGTGCGGCGGACATCTACGGCCTGAATATCCTGGTGCGGGGGGTCAACCACAACAACCAGAATTACACCCGCTTTGCCGTCGTCCGGACAAAGCCGGAGCTTCGCCCCGGCAGCGACAAGATCACGGCGGTCTTCCGCCTGCCCCACCAGAGCGGCTCCCTCCATGAGATACTGACCATCTTCGCCGTCAACGGTCTGAACCTGGTCAAGCTGGAGTCCCGGCCGGTGCAGGATCGGCGGTGGGAGTATATGTTCTTTGTGGAGTTTACCGGCAACCTCACCGCCCCGGGGATGGACGCCGTCCTCCGGGAGCTGAGCCAGTCCACCAACCAGTTCCGGGTACTGGGGAACTATGTGGCCAACCTGGGCACGCAGGACGCCGTATGATGGAGGGGCAGAGCAAAAACCTCATCCTCATCGGCATGATGGGCTGTGGCAAGACCACCACCGGCCGCCGACTCAGCCGGATGCTGGGGATGCCCCTGGTGGACACCGATCAGGAGATCGTCCGCCGGGAGGGAAGGAGCATCAACGACATCTTCGCCCAGAGAGGCGAGGCATACTTCCGTACCCTGGAGACGGAGACCCTCCGTGACCTCTGCGCCCGGGGCGGACAGATCATCGCCACCGGCGGGGGACTGCCCCTCCGGGAGGAGAACCGGGCGCTGCTCCGGGAGAGCGGCCTGATCTTTTTCCTCAACCGCTCTCCGGAGGAGACCTTTGACGATACAGATCTGGCTGACCGGCCCCTGGCCCAGCAGGGGAGAGAGGACTTCATCCGCCGCTATCAGCAGCGGCTGCCCGTCTATCGGGGGGTGGCCCACTATGAGATTGCCGGATGCAGCTCTCCGGCTGCGGTGGCCCACCGGATCGCTGTGATTTGGAAGAACAGGTGAATTTTTGGCAAAAAAACGCCTCTCTGAACGGCAGAGACCATTCAGAGAGGCGTTGCTGTATCTCATCAGAGAGGCGTTGCTGTATCTCAAATGAGTAGCTTACCGCACCCGTGCAATGGCGGAGGCTGTGGTTCCGTCCGGGCCAGTGGCGGTGATGGTTGCGGTACCGGAGGAGACTGCGGTGACAACGCCGCTATCGCTGACGGTAGCCACGGAGGGATTAGAGGAAGTCCAGGTGACCTGGTCGGCGTTTTCGCCCATCAGCTGATAGGTCTCACCGGCGTTCAGGGTGAAGTCCTCCTTGTTCAGAACGATGTCGATGTGCTCTGCCTCGCTGCTGTCGTCCTCTAAGGCGTCTGCGTCGGTGCTGTCCGTATCCGTCTCCGTCTCGTTAGTGACATCCAAATCCTCGCCATCCTCGCCCTCAGTGTCAAGAGCATCACAGGAGACCGAGCAGGTGACTACCACATCCCCGACTACGGCGGAGATGGCGCCTTGCCCTTCGCCCACATAAGCGATTTCGGCAGTAGTGGCGCTGAGGGCGGTTACGGTGAAAATAGCTTCCTCCTGGTCAGAGGAGCCCCAGGTGACGGAGCCCTCCCAGCCGTCCACATCCGGCGTGGCGGTGACGACCACAGATTCTCCCTCGGTGAGGATAATCGCCTCATAGTCCAGAGAGAGGGCGGTGGGCATGACCGTCTCCGTCTCCTCCTCGGTGTCTGTGGCCTCGGTGAGCGCAGCGGAATCATCTTCGTCGCTGGGCAGCATTTCAACCAGATTGGAGATCACCGGCAGTTGAGTCAGATCAGGAAGATCGAGACCCATGGAGGGGCCGATGACGTAGAGCATCCGCACGCCCAGGAACAGGGCCACAATCACCAGAATAACCACGATGAAGGTGAGAATTTTGCCCAGAACGGTCTTTTTTCGTACCGGCTTTTCCTCAACAAGGGTGGGGATACGGTCTGTGTCCCGATGGGTGGGACGTGCGGGCTGGAAGGATTGCGTCTGGGCGGGATCCCGCATGGTATAATAGGCGGGGTCAACTCCCTGCACACCTTCGGTTGTGCCGGTCGGCGCAGACTGACTGACCTGATGCCTGGCCGCCGCCTGATATTCATTCTCGTTGGCAGGCGCCTGAGCAGAGGCGGTCTGGGTAAAGCGGGTGGTAGGGGAGGGGGTCGCCTGGGTCTGGCTGGCGGCAGGGCGGGAGACCGTCCGGGCGGCGTCCGGCACGGGGGTATCGCTCATCTCAGAGATGGAGCGCAAAATATCGTCTACCACGGCGTCATCCACCGGTGCGGCCTTGCCTGTGGAGCCGCTGAGGGCGAAGTCCAGCGTATCATCCAAATCGAACCGATTGCTTTTTTTGGAGTCGTTAGCCATGAGAACATATTCCTTTCTGATGTGGAGTTATAAAAGAACCGACAGTCCTTCTGAGGCGGTTCGTAGAAATCTGAGCTGAGGGGCATAGCTCCGCAGTATTCGTGCTTATCCTCTATCATACCTTGCTTTTCCCGCTTCGTCAACACCCGAAAGCAAATTCAGAATGATTTTTACTAGGAATGGGCAGAGGAAAAACATGAGCTTGTAGCATCCCGGAGGGAGAAGCGGCGGCCAATCCAATGGAATATTTTTTGAAAATCCTCTTGACAAGGACTATTATTGTGATATCATGATGATATCATAGATACAGGAGGAGATCCCAATGACAGAAAAGATACTGACAACCAAAAGCAACGGCATGGCTGTCCTGCTGGTCAATCTGCTTGTCCTGCTGGCGGCAGTGGCGGGAATCATCTTCGGTGCCTTTCAGTGGGACGAGACCGATAACCCTGTCCTTTTCATCATCAGCCTGGTGGTGCTCTGTGTGGGATGGATCCCTCTGCTGGGACTGAAGGTCATCCGTCCCCAGGAGGCCTTGGTGCTCACCCTGTTCGGCAACTATGAGGGCACCCTTCGGGACACCGGCTTTTACTGGGTCAATCCCTTCTGCACCGCCATCAACCCGGCAGCGGATACCACCCTGGGTCAGAGCAGCGATGTAAAAAAACACGGCATCAAGGTGGGGGAGGATAGCGTCAACCTGAACCTGGACACCGGTGGCATGGGAAAGAAGCTCTCCCTCAAGGTGATGACCCTGAGCAACGGGCGGCAGAAGATCAACGACTGCCTGGGCAACCCGGTGGAAATCGGCATCGCCGTCACCTGGCGCATCGTGGACACCGCCAGAGCGGTGTTCAACGTGGACAACTACAAGGAGTATCTCTCCCTCCAGTGCGACAGCGCTCTGCGGAACGTGGTTCGAATCTACCCTTATGATGTGGCCCCTAACGTGGACACCACCGGGGACGGCGTGGCCGACGATGGCAGTCTCCGTGGCTCCAGCGAGGTGGTGGCCGGCCGTATCCGGGACGAGATCCAGCAGCGGGTAGAGGAGGCCGGTCTGGAGATCATCGAGGCCCGGATCACCTATCTGGCCTACGCTCCGGAGATTGCCGCCGTCATGCTCCAGCGGCAGCAGGCCTCCGCCGTCATCGACGCCCGTAAGATGATCGTAGAGGGGGCCGTGGGCATGGTGGAGATGGCCCTGGAGCGCCTCTCAGAGAACCATACGGTGGAGCTGGACGAGGAGCGGAAGGCGGCCATGGTCTCCAATTTGCTGGTGGTGCTCTGCGGCAATCGGGACGCACAGCCCATCGTCAACTCAGGGAGCCTCTACTAACATGGGAGAGCAGCAAAAAAAACAGGTTCCCCTTCGCCTCTCCCCCAAGCTGTACGCCGCCATCGCTGCCTGGGCGGAGGATGACTTCCGCTCGGTGAACGGACAGATCGAGTATCTGCTGACCGAATGTGTCCGGCAGCGGAAAAAGAACGGGAAATATGTGTCGGAGACCCTGGATGAGCCTCCGGAGCTGGACATCAGCTGAGCACGTAAAGCCGCCGCAGGGGTCGTAACTCCTGCGGCGGTTCAGTCTATTTGGTTTGTTTTGCAAATACCCGCAACACCTCCCTCCGCCAGAGCAGCAGGGCGATGAGGCTGGGCCAGGCCATGAGGGCGTTGAAAATATCGGACAGCTGCCACACCGGGCGCAGCTCCAGGACGCTCCCCAGGACGATGAGAGCGAGGAAGAGCAGGCGGTAGACCTTTATCCCCCGGCCTCCCGTGAGGCTCCGCACGCCGCTCTCCCCGTACCAGCTCCAGCCCAGAAGGGTGGAAAAGCCGAACAGGGTCAGGCACACCGCCACGAAGCCGCCGCCCCAGTCCCCCATGACGGTGGAAAAGGCGGCTGCGGTCAGCAGGACGCCGGTGACAGGCTCCGTCTCCAGTACGCCGGAGGTGAGGATGGCCAGGGCGGTGACGGTGCAGATGACCAGGGTGGAGCAGAACACCTCGAAAATGCCCCACATCCCCTCCTGAGCGGGGTCGTCGTTGCCCGAGGCACAGTGGATCAGGGCGGTGGAGCCCAGCCCCGCCTCGTTGGTACAGACCCCTCTGGCGAGGCCGTATTGGAGGGCTGCCGCTGCCCCGCCGCCCAGAACGGCCTCCCGGCCCAGTGCGCCCTCAAAGACGGAGGCCAGCGCCCGGGGAATTGCCTCCCCATGGGCGCATATCACCCACAGACCGCCCCCCAGATAGCCCAGGGCCATCACCGGCACCAGAATCTCACAGATCTTCCCCAGCCGACCCAGCCCGCCCGCCAGGGCCAGTCCCACCAGAAGGGCGGCGATGAGGCCAGTACACAGGGGTGGCACCCCTCCCGCTCCCTCCAGGGCCTGGGCCATGGAGTTAGACTGGACTAAATTGCCCATCCCAAAGGAGCAGAGCACGGTACACAGGGCGAAGAGCCTGGCCAGAAGGGGATGCCCCGCCAGGCGGAGCCAGTAGGCGGGGCCGCCCTCCCAGCCCTCCGCTGTCCGTCGCCGGAGGGCCACGGAGAGGGCCTTCTCCGCCCAGCCGGTCATCATGGCGAGAACGGCGGAGACCCACATCCAGAAAACGGCCCCCGGCCCGCCAAAGGTCAGGGCCACCGCTACCCCCGCCACCGAGCCGGTGCCGATGGTGGCGGCCAGAGCGGTGGAGAGGGTCTGCAAAGGGGAGAGGCCGGAGCCGGAGCCCCCGCGAAGCTGCCCCACGGTACAGCGCCACCAGATGCGCAGACCGAAGATTTGAAACCAGCCGGTCCTGACGGAAAAATACCCCCCAGCCAACAGGAACAGCCCCACAGTGGGCCAGCTCCAGGCCAGGGCGGAGAGACGCTCCAGCATCTGCTCCCCTCCTTGTCCCAGGATGGTAACAGTCTATTCCCGGCTCTGCCCGTCATGACCGGCGATCATGCCCTTGCCCCCAGAATGTGGAGATACCGGGCCCGCTGAAACTCGTAGGCAGACAGGGGGCGGTAGTCCGTATCGTTGGAGTGGGCGGCCACCAGGGTATTTTCCGGAGTGGCCGGTGTCCCCATCTCCACGATGATGGGGGTGTGTCCAAAGGTGACGCCGTCAAAGCTGAGCTGGACGAAATCCCCCGGCAGACAGCCGGAGAGGGGGACCTCCGCCCCGAAGGGGCCGCCGTTTGCCTCGGAACGGACCAGAAAGTTGTAAAAATAGACTACTCCGGTCCAGGACGGGGACCTGTCGTTTACCGACAGATAGTACCATCCGTAGACCGGAGTGAAATTCATGACGCCGCAACCGGCGTAGAGACACTGGGAGGCGAAGTTGGTGCAGTCGCCGCCCAGGTTTTGAAAGTCGTAATAGGCCGGGTTGCGGCCGTAGGCCCACCGATGGGCATAGGTCACCGCCGCCTGGCGGTCGTAGGGCACAAAGTCTGACATGGAGCATCCTCCCCGTTTTTCCCAGACTATGCCCCGGGCAGGGGAGAGGTGCGTCCTCAGTCCTCCATCACATGCTCAAAGGCGGTGGCGAACAGCTGGCGGATGTGCTCGTCCGCCAGAGAGTAGTAGACGCTCTTGCCGTTGCGGCGGTTTTTCACCATCCGGGCCTGCTTGAGGATGCGGAGCTGGTGGGAGATGGCGGACTGGCTCATGTTGAGCAGACAGGACAGGTCGCACACGCACAGCTCCGAGATGGACAGGGCGCAGATGATCCTGGCCCGGGTGGAGTCGCCAAAGACCTTGAACAGCTCCGCCACCTCGTAGATGGGATCCTCGTCCGGCATATTGGCCCGGACGAGGGATACAGCGTCTGGGTGGATCTGGTTGCAGTCGCAGGTTTCGGAATGTTCAAAATGCATAGGGCATCCTTTCTCGTAGGAAACGGCCCCGGCCGAGAGGACTCAGCCGGGGTCGGGGATTTGACTGGCTTGTGGAAACGAGACAGATCAGATCTTGTTGTCGGAGCCGAGGACGTAGAGGATCTTGTGCTTGACCATGTCCTTGACGGCCTGACGGGCGGGCTTGAGGTACTGGCGGGGATCGAAGTGATCGGGATGCTCGACAAAATACTTGCGGATGTTGCCGGTCATGGCCAGACGGATGTCGGAGTCGATGTTGATCTTGCAGACAGCCAGCTTGGCGGCCTCACGCAGCTGATCCTCGGGGATGCCGATGGCGTCGGGCATATTGCCGCCGTAGGTGTTGACCATCTTCACGAACTCCTGAGGCACAGAGGAGGAACCGTGGAGCACGATGGGGAAGCCGGGCAGACGCTTGATGCACTCCTCCAGCACGTCGAAGCGCAGGGGAGGGGGCACCAGGATGCCGTCGGCGTTGCGGGTGCACTGAGCGGGGGTGAACTTGTAAGCGCCGTGGGAGGTGCCGATGGCGATGGCCAGAGAGTCGCAGCCGGTGCGGGACACGAACTCCTCCACCTCCTCGGGACGGGTGTAGCTCTCCTTGCCGGACTCCACAGAGACCTCGTCCTCCACGCCGGCCAGAGTGCCCAGCTCAGCCTCGACCACCACGCCGTGATCGTGAGCGTACTCCACCACCTGACGGGTCAGGGCGATGTTGTCCTCAAAGGACTTGGAGGAGGCGTCGATCATGACGGAGGTGAAGCCGCCGTCGATGCAGGACTTGCACAGCTCGAAGCTGTCGCCGTGATCCAGATGGAGGGCGATGGGGATCTGGGGATTCTCCTGGACAGCGGCCTCAACCAGCTTCACCAGATAGGTGTGGTTGGCATAGGCACGGGCGCCCTTGGAAACCTGCAGGATGACGGGGCTGTTCAGCTCGCCAGCTGCCTCGGTAATGCCCTGAACGATCTCCATGTTGTTCACGTTGAAAGCGCCGATGGCATAGCCGCCGTTATAGGCCTTCTTGAACATTTCGGTAGTAGTAACCAGTGGCATAAAGAGTCATCTCCTTCTTAAATTTACACCGCCATTTTAGCAAAGCCGATTGCAAATTGCAAGAGGTTATGGTATGATTTAGAAGAAATTCCCCGGCCCCGCCGCTGCGGGAGCTTCCTGCCTGTGCAAAACAGGCAACTGTTGCACTTGATTGCATTATTAAGGAGGACAATTTTATGAGTGAATTAAAAGGTGCAATGATCATCGGCCAGTCCGGCGGCCCCAGCTCCGTCATCAACGCCAGCTGCTATGGCGCGATCAAGGCCGGCCTTGATTCCGACTGCATCACCAAGGTGTATGGCGCAGCCAACGGCATCGTGGGCGTTCTCAACGATAAGCTCTATATCATGGACGAGGAGGATCCGGAGGAGCTGGCCCTCATGAAGTATACCCCCTCCTCCGCCCTGGGCTCCTGCCGCTACAAGATCGCCGACCCTGACGTGGACGACACCGACTACAAGCGCATCCTGGAGATCTTCCAGAAGTATGATGTCCGCTATTTCTTCTACAACGGCGGCAACGACTCCATGGACACCTGCAACAAGATCTCCAAGTATATGAAGAAGGTGGGCTATGACTGCCGGGTCATGGGCATCCCCAAGACCATCGACAACGACCTGTTCGGCACCGACCACTGCCCGGGCTACGCCTCCGCCGCCAAGTATATCGCTACCTCTCTGGTGGAGGTCTATCAGGACGCCCACGTCTATGACAAGGGCCAGGTCACCATCGTGGAGATTATGGGCCGTCATGCGGGCTGGCTGGCCGGCGCCGCAGCTCTGGCCAAGGTTACCGGCTACGGCCCCGACCTGATCTACCTGCCTGAGGTGGACTTCAAGATGGACGAGTTCCTGGAGGATGTGAAGAACATCTGGGACGCCAACAAGAACGTGCTGGTGGCCGTCTCCGAGGGCATCCACTACGCCGACGGCTCCTTCGTCTCCGAGGCCAAGACCTCTGCCACCGACGGCTTCGGCCATGCCCAGCTGGGCGGTCTGGCCGCACACCTGGGCAACGTGGTCAAGGAGGCCATCCCCGGCGTCAAGGTCCGTCCCATCGAGCTGAGCCTGCTCCAGCGCTGCGCCGAGCACTGCGCCTCTCAGACCGACTCTGACGAGTCCTTTATGGCCGGTCAGACCGCCGTCAACCAGGCCATCGCCGGTGTCACCGACAAAATGGTGGGCTTCAAGTGCACCCGTGACGAGAACGGCTACAAGTGCGAGCCGGAGCTGCTGGATCTCTCCTCTGTGGCCAACTACGAGAAGAAGGTTCCCGTGGAGTGGATCAACGAGCGGGGCAACGACGTCACCGACGCCTATATCGAGTATGCCCTCCCCCTGATCCAGGGCGAGATCCAGATGAAGAAGGAGAACGGCCTGCCCCGGTTCGTCCACCTGAAAAAGGTGGTCGCCGAGTAATTCCGGCTCCCGCTATGCGCAAAATGGCCCGTCCCCGGCTCTCGAGGACGGGCTTTTGCTTCCTGATGGAAAGGAGTGACCTACCATGATGGCGAAATTCCGATTTGGCAGCCCCATCCAGACCGACGCTGTGGTCTGCGAGCTGCCCCTGTCTGCCCCGCCGGTGCCTTATTTCCAGGTGACGGAGGAGCCGCTGACCCTCTCCTGCCCCCTCCCGGAGGACGCCGTGGTCTATGGTTTGGGAGAGGCCGTCCGGGGCATCAACAAGCGGGGCTGGGTCTACGAGAGCAATAACACCGACCAGCCCCATCATACGGAGGACAAGCGCTCCCTCTACGGCTCCCACAACTTTCTCATGGTCAGCCGCCCTGGGGCGGTCTTTGCCCTCTTTGTGGACGACCCGGGGATGGTGCGCTTCGATGTGGGGTATACCCAGTGGGACAGGCTGACGGTGACGGTGGACTCCGGCAGCGCCGATGTTTACGTATTTGACGGGGACACGGAGACAGAGGTGGTTCATGCCTTCCGGGGCATCATTGGCCGGAGCTATCTGCCCCCCAAGTGGGCCTTTGGTTTTGGCCAGAGCCGCTGGAGCTACGCCACCGAGGGCGAGGTTCGGGAGGTGGTGGAGAACTACCGGGAGAAAGGCTTCCCGCTGGACGCCGTCTACCTGGACATCGACTACATGGATCACTACAAAAACTTCACTGTGGACACCCGGGCCTTCCCTGACCTGAAGGGCCTTGCCGCTGAGCTGAAAGGGGAGGGGGTGCGTCTGGTTCCCATCATTGACGCCGGGGTGAAGCAGGAGCAGGGCTACGATGTCTGCGACGAGGGCCTGGAAAAGGGCTATTTCTGTACCGACATCACCGGTCAGCCCTTCCGGGCCGCCGTCTGGCCGGGACTGGTGTACTTCCCCGACTTCCTGAACCCCAAAGTCCGGGACTGGTTCGGGGAGAAGTACCGCTTCCTGCTGGAGCAGGGCATCGAGGGCTTCTGGAACGACATGAACGAACCCGCCATCTTCTACTCACCCCGGCAGCTGAACGCCGCCATCGGCTCGCTGGCCCGGTTCCAGGATCAGAAGGAGCTGGATCTGACGGCGTTCAGCGACTTCTCCGATCTGGTCTCCGCCCTGAAAAACAGCCCGGAGGACTACCGGAGCTTCTGCCACACCCTCCCGGACGGCAGCCGGGTGCGCCACGACCGGGTACACAATCTCTACGGCTCCGCCATGACCCGTACCGCCGGGGAGGGGTTGCAGCGTCTCTCCCCGAACCGCCGGACGCTGATCTTCTCCCGGGCTTCCTATATCGGAGCGCACCGGTATGGGGGCATCTGGCAGGGGGATAACCAGTCCTGGTGGAGCCATCTGGAGCTGAACATCAAGATGATGCCCAGCCTGAACATGGTGGGCTTCCTGTACACCGGGGCCGACCTGGGAGGCTTCGGCGGCGACGCCACCGAGGAGCTGCTGCTCCGGTGGACGGCGTTCGGGGTGTTCACCCCCCTGATGCGGAACCACTCCGCCATCGGCACCCGCCGCCAGGAGCTGTACCGCTGGCCCCGGTGGGAGATGCTGCGGGAGCTGGTGTCCCTGCGCTATTTCCTGCTGCCCTACCTATACAGCGAGTATATGAAGGCGGCGCTGAACGACGGGATGCTGTTCCGGCCCCTGGCCTTCGATTACCGGAACGATCCCCAGGCAGTCCAGGTGGAGGATCAGCTCCTCCTGGGGGAGAGCGTCATGCTGGCTCCGGTGTACCGGCAGAATGCCACGGGACGTTATGTCTACCTGCCGGAGGAGATGAAGCTGCTCCGCCTCCGCCGTCCGGGGGTGTGGACGGAGGAGATATTGCCCGCCGGACACCACTATATCCCCGTGAGCCTGGACGAGGTGCCTCTGTTTCTCCGTCCGGATCGGCTGGCTCCTGTGACGGTGGAGGTAGGACATTCGGTGGAGGATACGGACTTTTCCCGGCTCTCCCTGCTGTCCTTCGTCCGGGAGGAGGCTCATTATCTGCTCTACGACGATGACGGGTTCAGTCGAAGCTATAACGAGCAGTCCAACTATACTGCCATTACCCTGACCCGGGACGGCAAGTTGTCCGCTCTGGGAAACAAGACCGTCCTGCCTCCCGACGACGCCTTTGGAAAGGAGAGACCGTAAATGCTGCCACAGAACCCCGTGATCCTGCTGAGTTATGTCAACACAAAGCTCCGGGATCAATACCCCTCTCTGGATGCCCTCTGTGACGATCTGGAGACCGACCGGGCGCAGCTGGAGGAGGCCCTTCGGGCCATCAACTACGAGTATTCACCGGAGCGGAATCAGTTCATCTGAGCCGGTTCCGTCTCCACCAGCTCCATGGTCATGATGGACACCTCGAAGGCCACCCGTTTCACCTGGCCCGCCTCGGTGAGCTTGGTGTACGCCCGGCTCTGGAGCCTCCCCTCCAGGCGGATGCCGTCTCCCACGGCCAGACGGGCGCTGCGCTGAGCCAGTACGCCCCAGGCGATGCAGGGGAGATAGTCCGCCCGGCCGTATTTCCGGTTGACCGCCAGCATCAGGTCGCAGATCTCCCGGCCCAGAGGGGTCTGACGATAGTTTGGCTGCTTACATAACACACCAGCCAGGGTCAGCCGGTTGTCGTCCGGTTCCGCTCCGGCGTCCAGAAGGCTCCGAACCAGGACGGTGATGACCAGTCTGCTCCCCACGCCGCTGCGGTTGTTGTAGGAGCGGACCTCCCCCTCGGCGATCAGACGGTCCCCCGTGTGGACGGGATGTCCCTCCAGCACCGTCCGGGAGACGAGCAGGTTCACCTGATCCGCCGCCCCGCTCAACCGGTATACCCGAAAGGGAAGGCGGAAAAAATCCTCTCCGTGGTTGGCGTGGGAGTATTCCGGCTCTCCCATGGCCTGGCCCACCAGCCGGGCCCGGTTCTCATTCCAGTCTGTCAGCATGGTATTGCACCCCTTCTTTGGATTTCGGTGCATTGTATGCGGGCGGCCTGGGAGAAATGACCGGGGGAGAGGAGCCAGATAAACCTGGCGTGGTTTCGGTTGACGGCGGAGCTGAGTCAGCCTATAATAAGAGACGAAATACAACCGTCAGACGGCAGCGATGCCGGTATCAGGAAAGGATGCTGTACCATGAAACAAATCATCACCGCACCCGGAGCGCCTGCCGCCCTGGGCCCCTATTCTCACGCCGTCCAGGTGGGCGACCTCCTCTTTACCTCCGGTCAGGTGCCCCTGGTGCCGGAGACCGGCAAGCTGGCCGGAGATACCATTGAGGCCCAGGCCAACCAGGTGTTGGACAATCTGGAGCAGGTGCTCCGGGCCGCCGGGCTGACCTTTGACGACGTGGTCAAGACTACTATCTTCCTCACTGACCTGGCGGACTTTGCCACGGTCAACGCCATCTATGCTACCCGGTTCCCCTCTGCGCCTCCCGCACGCTCCTGCGTCCAGGTGGCGGCCCTGCCCGCCGGGGCGAAGATGGAGATGGAGCTGATTGCCTCCAAATAAGAACGGTAAGCGTTCGTTCTCTGTCCCCCTCCGGACGCCGATTCGGAGGGGAATTTTTTGCGCCATACCGTATCGCACAAATTTAGAACCTGCGGATTTTGGTAGACTTGTGCTTTCTTTCTCTTGCGTCCGTCCTTTTGTTATGGTAAACTTAAAAAGCGGCCTGATATGCGGCGGGGGCGGCGACCTGATGTCGAATCCTGCCGGAAGCGGGCGGTGTAAATTTCTTCCGGTTCTTTCTCCCCGGCGCTGTTCATAGGCTGGGGTGCTGTATTTGGCCTTTGCTGCCGCTGGGTATGGTGATCTGCCTTGGTTTTCTCAAGCCTGTTTTTTGTGTTCGCCTTTCTGCCCCTGAATCTGCTGTGCTACCACCTGGTGCCGGGAATCAGGGCTAAAAATATCGTCATGCTCTGCTTCTCCCTGGTGTTCTACGCCTGGGCGGGGCCGAAATATGTGCTGCTGTTGGTGGGGATGACCCTGGCGGACTGGCTGTTCTGCCTGGGGATGGACCGGGCCGGGAGCGGCTATCGGTTCCGGAGATTTTGTCTGATCGGGGCATTGGCGGTCAACCTGGGCCTGCTGTGTATTTTTAAATATCTGGGCTTTCTGCTGGACACCACCAACGGCTGGTTCGGCTGGCCGGAATCGGTGCCGGAGATCGTTTTGCCCATCGGCATCAGCTTTTACACCTTCCAGCTCATCAGCTATGTGGTGGACGTGTACCGCCGGGAGGTGCCTGCCCAGCGGAGCTTCTGGAAGCTGCTGCTGTACGTCAGCCTGTTCCACCAGTGCATCGCCGGCCCCATCGTCCGCTATCAGGACGTGGCGGACGAGATCGACTACCGCACCGTCACCCGAAAGGACATGGCGGAGGGCTCTGCCCGGTTTGCGGTGGGCCTGGCGAAAAAGGCTATGCTGGCCAACCCCTGCGGGAACCTGGCGGACACCTTCCTGGTCTCCTCCTCCGCCACGGCGGCGGAGATGCTGACCACCCTGTCCGGGCGGTCCACCCTCTCCCTGTGGCTGGGGGTGCTGGCCTATACGCTGCAGATCTATCTGGACTTCTCCGCCTACTCGGACATGGCCATCGGCATGGGGCGGATGATCGGCTTCCACTATCGGGAAAACTTCGACTATCCGTACATTGCGAAATCGGTCACCGAGTTCTGGCGGCGGTGGCATATGTCGTTGAGCAGCTTCTTTCGGGATTATGTCTACATCCCCCTGGGAGGCAATCGGTGCAGCACCCTTTGCCATCTGCGCAACATGACGGTGGTGTGGCTGCTCACCGGACTGTGGCATGGCGCAGATTGGAATTTTATCCTGTGGGGACTGTATTACCTCATCTTCCTGATTCTAGAGAAGTATGTTTTAAAGGGTGTTCTGGAGCGGACGCCCGCCCTTTTGAAGCATTGCTATCTGCTGCTGGTGGCGGCGGTGGGCTGGCTCATCTTCCGCACCACCGATCTGGCCAGCCTGTGGGCCGCTCTCAAGGGTCTGGTGGGGATCGGCACTTCGGCCTACGATCTGGAGACGGTCATTCAGCTGAGAAGCAACTTTGTCTTCCTCATCGTGGCGGTTCTGGCCTGCACCCCTCTGGCCCGGAACCTCTACCGCCGGGCAGACCGGGCGGTGGCGGGCATGCCCATCCTGCAAAAGGGATGGACGGTGGCCCAGTGTGCCTTCCCGGTGCTGCTGCTCATTTTCTCCACCGCTGCGCTGGTGGGAGATCAGTACAATCCCTTCCTCTATTTCCGTTTCTAAGGTGGTGTAACCATGGCGGACGGCAAACGGCCTTCCCCTTTTCAGGGCCTGAAACATCTGATCAATCGCATCCAGTGGCGGGCCTATGCCTTTTTCCACCGCTCCCGGCGGGAGCCCTATGCCCTCTATGAGGAGCACGCCCCCCGGAAACGGGCGAGGGGCCTTCGGCCCCGGGTCGCCACCTTCGGGGTGGCGCTGGCGGTCCTGACCGTTCTGGCCATGATTTATCCCCTGCGGCCCACCTATTCGGAGCAGGAGCGGCGCAACCTGACGGAGTTCCCGGAGTTCTCCCTCAGCGCCCTGGCGGACGGCAGCTATTTTGACGACATCAGCACCTGGTTTGCGGACACCTTCCCCCTGCGGGACACCTTTCTCACCCTGCAAAACAGCGTGGAGCGGCTCTACGGCATCCAGACCCACACCATCACCGGCGAGGTGACACAGGGGGACGAGATACCGGAGGTCGCCTCCAGCGACAGCACCGGGGATGAGGACGGCAGCGGGGAAATCACCCAGACTGAGGACGGCACTCAAACCGTCGAGCCGGAGGAGAGTGAGACACCGGACAGCGACACTCCGTCCGAAGACAGCGAGGTGACCGCGGACCTCGGCGACGCCGAGGCGATCTCCAACGACGAGACAGACGCGGCGACCGGGGAGGAAGAAGAGGAGCTGGTCGTTCCCGAGCTGGACGACGACGCCGAGGTGGAAAAGCTCAGCGCCGTGCTCACCATCGACAACGCCGGGTATGAGTATTATAACTTCGTCCTCTCCTACGCTGACGAGTATACCGCCGCCATCAACAGCGCGGCGGAGCAGCTGGAGGGCATCTCCAACGTCTACTCCATCATCGTCCCCAACAGCATGGGCATCTGCGTCCCGGAGGACGTGCAGGAGTACGCCAACACCTCCGACCAGGAGGCGGCCATTGAGTATATGAACTCCTGCCTCAGCGACCAGGTGACCGCCATTCCGGTGTATCACACCCTGCTCAAGTACTATCTGGAGGGGGAGTACCTCTACTTCCGTACCGATCACCACTGGACGGCCCTGGGGGCCTATCGGGCCTATGAAAAGTTTGCTGAGGCGGCGGGCTTTACCGCCACCCCGCTGGAGGATTATACCGAGCACGTCTATGAGGGCTTCCTGGGCACCTTCTACAGCGACACCAATTCGGAGGCCATGGCGGAGACGCCGGATACCGTCTACGCCTACGAAGCCCCCTCCACCAACAACATCCACATCACCAACAGCGAGATGACCAACTGGCTCTATCTGGTCATCGCAAACGTGGATAATTCCTCCGCCGCCAATAAGTACGGTACCTTTATCGGCGGGGACAACGCCTACAGCTATATCGAGAACCCCAACCTGGACGACGGCTCCGCCATTATGCTCATCAAGGAGTCCTACGGCAACGCCTTCGCCCCCTTCCTCATTGAGAACTATCAGTATGTCTATATCATCGACTACCGGTATATCTCCCAGGTGGACAGCCGGGGCATCAAGGAGATGTGCGAGGATTTGAACATCCAGGACGTGCTCTTCCTGAACACCATCTCCACCACCCGGGCGGAGAATCTGATCCAGAAGCTGGCGGCCTTTGTGGGATAAGCCGTCAGACCAAAAGAAAAGCGCAGCCCTCACCGCAGGAAATACGCCGCGGTGAGGGCTGCGCTTATTTATGGTTCAGGTCGGCCGGATGGAAACTCAGTCCACCCACACCTTTCCGATATCGGTGCGGAAGTGCATATCCGTCCACCGGATGGGAGAGGCCGCCTCATAGGCCCGGGCGACTGCCTGCTTCAGGTCGTCGCCGGTGGCGGTGACCCCCAGCACCCGGCCGCCGTTGGTGGTGTAGACTCCATCGGACAGCCTGGTCCCGGCGTGGAACACGGTGGCCCACTCCGGCACCTGCTCCAGACCGGAGATGGGATAGCCCTTCTGATAGCTCAAGGGATAGCCGCCGGAGGCCAGCACCAGGCAGCAGGCGGCTCCGGACTTCCAGCGGATGTCTATCCGGTTCAGAGTGCCGTCCACGCAGGCCTCGAAAATGTCCATCAGGTCGGTGTCCAGCATGGACAGAAGGGGCTGGGTCTCCGGGTCGCCGAACCGGGCGTTGTACTCCACCACCTTGGGCCCCTCCGGAGTGAGCATCAAGCCGAAGTAGAGCACGCCCTTGAAAGGACGGCCCTCCGCCTTCATGGCCGCCAGAGTGGGACGGAAGATGGTCTCCTCGCACTGGCGGGCGATCTCCGGGGTGTAGTTGGGGGAGGGGCAGAAGGCGCCCATACCGCCGGTGTTGGGGCCGAGGTTGCCGTCATAGGCCCGCTTGTGATCCTGAGAGGACAGCATGGGGACGACGGTCTCCCCGTCGGCAAAGGCCAGCACCGTGACCTCCGGCCCGGTCATGCACTCCTCGATGACCACAGTGGAGCCGGAAGCGCCGAACTTGCCGTTTTCCATCATGTCCCGGACGGCCTGCTTTGCCTCGTCCACAGTGGCGGCTACCGTGACCCCTTTGCCCAGGGCCAGGCCGTCCGCCTTGACCACGATGGGCGCGCCCTCCCGGTCGATATAGGCCAGGGCCTCGCTCTCGTCGGTAAAGGTCTGATATTTGGCAGTGGGGATGTGATACTTCTTCATCAGCTCCTTGGAGAAGGCCTTGGACGCCTCGATGATGGCGGCGTTGGCCGGGGGGCCAAAGGCCCGGATACCTGCCGCCTCCAGAGCGTCCACCATGCCCAGAGCCAGAGGGTCGTCCGGAGCCACTACCACAAAGTCCATGGCGTTCTCTTTGGCCCAGCTGACCATCCCCTCGATGTCCGTCGCCCCGATGGGGACGCAGGTGGCCACCTGAGAGATGCCGCCGTTTCCGGGGGCGCAGTACAGCTCCGTCACCCTGGGGGACTGGGCCAGCTTCCAGCAGATGGCGTGCTCCCGGCCGCCGCCGCCGACTACTAATACCTTCATCTTTCACAGCTCCTTTTTGATTGTGATAACTGCCTTACAGCACGCTGACCTCCCCGGCCAGCACGCGTTTATAGTCCTCGTAGTTCTTCTCCAGCAGGGTGGGGGTGTCCAGCCCGTAGGGGCACTTGCCCTTGCACCGGCCACAGTGGAGACACTGCTCGATGCGCTTCATCTTCTCCTGCCACTCCGGGGTCAGCCAGGACTGAGCCGGGGCCCGCCGGAGCATCAGGGACATCCGGGCGCAGCTGTTGATCTCAATGCCCACGGGACAGGGCATACAGTAGCCGCAGCCCCGGCAGAACTCGCCGCAGAGCTGTTCCCGGTCCCGGTCGATGACCGCCTGCAGCTCCGGCGTCAGAGCTGGCGGATCGTCGATGTAGGAGAGAAACTCATCCAGCTCCCGCTCCCGCTGCACCCCCCAGATGGGCAGCACGTTGTCGAACTGGGCCTCAAAGGCGTAGGCGGCGGCGGAGTTGGTGATCAGGCCCCCGGACAGGGCCTTCATGGCGATAAAGCCCATGTTCCGCTCCCGGCACAGGGCCACCAGCTCCCGCTCCTGTTCCCCGGAGATGTGGGAGAAGGGGAATTGCAGCGTCTCGTAAAGCCCGGAGGCGATGGCCTCCTTCGCCACCGCCAGGCGGTGGTTGGTGATGCCGATGTGGCGCACCATGCCGCGGGCCTTGGCCTCCAGCATGGCCTCATAGACCCCGGTGCCGTCCCCCGGCTTGGGACACCAGGCCGGATTGTGGAACTGGTAGAGGTCGATATAGTCGGTGCGCAGGTTGCCCAGAGAGGTGTTCAAATCCTTCCAGAAGTCCTCCGCTGTCTCTGCGGCGGTTTTCGTGGCAACGTACACCTGCTCCCGGATGCCCTCCAGCGCCTGGCCCAGCTTGCACTCGCTGTCGGTGTAGAACCGGGCGGTGTCGAAGAAGCGGATGCCGCCGTCGTACGCCCTGCGAATCAGCCGGACGGCGTCCTCCTGGGAGATGCGCTGAATGGGCAGCGCGCCGAACCCGTTCTTGTTGACGGTGATGCCGGTGCTGCCCAGGGTGACCATGTCCATAGCGTTCCCTCCGTTTAAAGAAATAAAATCAGCGTGCCTGCCGGGCAAGCCCACGGCAGGCACGGTTTATCATCAGTGATGGAACAGCCGCATACCGGTAAAGCACATGGTAATCCCGTGGCGGTTGCAGGCCTCGATGACGTTGTCGTCCCGGATGGAGCCCCCCGGTTCGGCGATGTACTGCACGCCGGACTTGAAGGCCCGCTCCACATTGTCGCCAAAGGGGAAGAAGGCGTCGCTGCCGCAGGCCACGCCGGACAGCTGGGCCACCCATTCCTTCTTCTCCGCCTCAGTGAGAGGCTCCGGCTTGACCTGGAAGCTCTCCTGCCACACGCCGTCGGCCAGAATGTCCTCATACTCGTTGGAGGTATAGACATCGATGGCGTTGTCCCGGTCGGGGCGGCGGATGCCGTCCACAAATTGCAGGCCCAAGACCTTCGGGTGCTGGCGCATCCACCAGTTGTTGGCCTTGTCCCCGGCCAGACGGGTGCAGTGGATGCGGCTCTGCTGACCCGCCCCAACGCCGATGGTCTGGCCGTCCTTGACGTAGCAGACGGAGTTGGATTGGGTGTATTTCAGGGTGATGAGGGAGAGGATCAGGTCGGTTTTGGCGCTGTCAGGGAGGTTCTTGTTATCGGTGACGATGTTGGACAGCATTTCCTCGTCGATGGTCAGGAAGCTGTGGCCCTGCTCAAAGACCACGCCGAAGATCTCCCGCCGCTCCTGGGCCTTGGGGACGTAGCTGGGGTCCACCTGAATGACGTTGTAATTGCCCTTCTTTTTGCTTTTCAGGATCGCCAGGGCCTCGTCGGTATAGCCGGGGGCGATGATGCCGTCGGAGACCTCTCCCTTGAGATAGGCGGCGGTGGCGGCGTCACAGACGTCGGACAGGGCGGCCCAGTCGCCGTAGGAGCAGAGCCGGTCGGCGCCCCGTGCCCGGATATAGGCGGAGGCGATGGGGGAGACCTCCGCATCCTTGTCCACAAAATAGATGTGACGGTCGATGTCGGTCAGCGGCTTTGCCACGGCAGCCCCGGCAGGGGAGACGTGCTTAAAGGAGGCGGCGGCGGGCAGGCCGGTGGAGGCCTTCAGCTCGCTGACCAGCTGCCAGGAGTTGAAGGCGTCCATAAAGTTGATATACCCCGGGCGGCCGTTGAGCACCGTGATGGGCAGCTCGCCCCCGTCCGCCATGTAGATTTTCGAGGGCTTTTGGTTGGGGTTCAGACCATATTTCAGTTCCAGTTCCTTCATGACAGTGCCTCCTCACCGGGTATGCTTGTTGATGATCACGTCGTCGGTCTCCTGGGTCGCCAGGTCGATGGTGCGGACAAAGAGGGAGACCTTGTTCTCCCCGTTCAGGCTGTCCCAGATCAGGTCCGCCAGCTCAGCGGCGGAGCTTGCCGGGATGCCCACCAGCTCCGGCTCCCCCTCAAAGGAGGGGAGGGGACTGCCGTCCCCCTGATAGGTGTGGATAAAGTGACCGTACCCGGCGGGGACTCCGTCATACTCGAAGAAGTACCGGCTGCAGAAGGCCGGGTCGCCGTTGAAGCTCTTGAGGATGGAGAGATTGTAGCCCCCGTCCGGCTTCACCACCCCGGAGATACGGGGAGTGTAGTTGGGGCCGTCCGGCTCGAAGGTGCGGGTCTGCAGGGCATGACGGTAACAGTGGCCCTGGTTGAGCGCCTCCATAATGGTGTCCGTCTGGTCGCCGTTGGTGACGATGGTCAGCTCCCCCACCTTGCGCACGGGATGGTAGATGATGAGGGAGGGGTCAACCATTTTGGAGGGGTCGTATGCCTCGGTACGGATGCCGTCCTCAGTGACGGAGAAAATACGGTTCCGGCTGTTCTCGCTGCGGCCCATAATGAAATAGGCGATGACGGCCTTTTCGCCGTCGGCGCTCCGGCCCAGGATGATGCCTCGCCCGGGATAGGGATTGCGCCGCAGCTCCTGCATGAGATCAAGGGGTTTCATGGCACACCTCACTGTATCAGAATGAAATCAATTGTCAGGCAAAATGTGGACGATCCGCCCCTCCACCCGGAGCCGTCCCTGGCAGAACAGGCGCACCGCCTGGGGCAGTAGCTTCCACTCCGCCTGCTCCATAATGCGCCGCTGGAGGGTCTGGGGGGTGTCTCCCTCCTCCACGGGGACCGCCCGCTGGAGGATGATGGGGCCGCCGTCGCACTGCTCGTTGACAAAGTGGACGGTGGCGCCGGAGACCTTCACCCCATAGGCCAGGGCCATCTCGTGGACATGGAGGCCGTAGGCCCCCTCTCCGCAGAAGGAGGGGATGAGGGCGGGATGGACGTTGATGATGGCGTTGGGATAGGCCTCGATCAACTCCTCTGTGAGCACATAGAGAAAGCCCGCCAGCACCACCAGGTCGATCTCCAGCTCCCCCAGCAGCCGGGTGAGGCTGGCGGTCATGGCCTGGTTGGAGGGGAAGTCCTTCCGGCTGACCACATAGCCGGGGATACCGGCCTGCTCCGCCCGGCGGAGGGCGTAGGCCTCCGGGGAGGAGGAGATGACCGCGGCGATCTCTCCCGGCCCCAGCTCCCCCCGGCTCTGGGCGTCGATGAGGGCCTGGAGGTTGGTGCCTCCGCCGGAGACCAGAACGGCGATCCGCTTCACAGCAGCACCTCTACGCCGCTCTCCCCCTTGCAGACGTGGCCGATGACCGAGACCCGCTCTCCGTTCTGGACCAGCAGGTTCATAGCCTCTCCCGCGTGATCTCTGGGAACGGCCAGCACCATGCCCACGCCCATGTTGAAGGTGTTGTACATATCATGGGCGGGGATGGCTCCGGCCTGCTGGATGATGGAGAAGATGGGCATCTGGGGAATAGAGTTGACGTTGATGCGGGCGGTGAGACCCTGGGGCATCATCCGGGGAACGTTTTCATACAGGCCGCCGCCGGTGATGTGGCTGATGCCGTGGATGTCGATGCCGCACTCCATCAGGTAGCGGATGGCCTGGACATAGATGCGGGTGGGCTTGAGCAGCTCCTCCCCCAGGGTGCAGCCCAGCTCGCCGTAGTACCGGTCGTAGGTGTTGTTGATGTCCAGCACCTTGCGCACCAGGGAATAGCCGTTGGAGTGGACGCCGGAGGAGCCGAGGCCCAGGAGGATGTCGCCCTCCTCCATCCGGTCGCTGGTGATGCGCTTGTCGTAGTCCACCAGACCCACGGAGAAGCCCGCCAGGTCGTACTCGTCCTCCGGATAGAAGCCGGGCATCTCGGCGGTCTCCCCGCCGATGAGAGCGCAGCCCGCCCGGCGGCAGCCGTCGGCAATGCCGGAGACGATGGCCTCGATTCTGGCCGGCTGGTTTTTGCCGCAGGCGATATAGTCCAGGAAGAACATGGGCAGGGCGCCGGAGCAGACGATGTCGTTGACGCACATGGCCACACAGTCGATGCCCACGGTGTCATGCTTGTCCATCAGGAAGGCCAGCTTGAGCTTGGTGCCCACGCCGTCGGTGCCGGAGACCAGCACCGGGCGGCTCATGCCCTGCATCTGCGGCTCGAACATGCCGCCGAAGTCCCCGATACCCCCCAGGACGCCGGGGACCACCGTAGAGGCCACCAGGGGCTTGATACGGCTGACCGCTTCATAACCGGCGGTGACATCCACACCGGCGGCGGCGTAGGAGGCGGACTGACTGCTGTTGCTGTTGGGATTCATCTTTCGGGTTCCTCCTGTCATTCTAAGGTTGGAAAAATGGAGAGCTGACGTGGGTCGGCCTCCCGGACGGGGAGCACATAGTCCCCGGTAAAGCAGGCGTCGCAAAAGCCCAGCCCCTCCCGTCCGGCCAGCCGTTTCAGGCTCTCCAGAGAGAGGTACTGGAGGGAGTCCGCCCCGATGATGCGGCAGACCTCCTCCGGGGTGCGGCCGCTGGCCACCATATCCTCCGCCGGAGGAGTGGCGGTGCCAAAGTGGCACTGATACCGGAAGGGGGGAGAGGAGACCCGCATGTGGACCTCTTTCGCCCCGGCGTCCCGGAGGAGCTTGACGATCCGGGCGCAGGTGCGGCCCCGGATGATGGAGTCGTCCACCAGAATCACCCGCTTGCCCCGGACGGTGGCGCTGACGGCGTTTAGCTTGATACGCAGGCTCTTTTCCTGCTCCCATTTCTGGCTCTGGATAAAGGTCCGGGCGATATACCGGTTTTTCATCA
This sequence comes from Clostridiales bacterium, assembly GCA_021205725.1. GTDB lineage: Bacteria > Bacillota > Clostridia > Oscillospirales > Oscillospiraceae > Onthomonas. Next base: position 13,488 of record JAJPWY010000056.1, on the reverse strand, counting down.
GGCCGATGTCGTAGGGGATGCCGGACTCACTGGCAAAGCCCATGGCGGCGGCGATGCCGGAGTCGGGGACGCCGATGACCAGATCGCCCTGAACGGTGTTCTGCCGGGCCAGCTCCCGGCCTGCGGCCTCCCGGACGGCCCCCACGGCGCAGCCGTCGATGACCGAGTCCTGCCGGGCGAAGTAGATCAGCTCGAACAGGCACAGGGAGCGGCGGGCGGCCCGGATACGGCAGTGGAAGCTCTTCAGCTCCCCGTCCTGGGCCACCACCACCTCTCCCGGCTCCACGTCCCGGAGAAAGACGCCGCCCAGCGCCTCAATAGCGCAGGACTCGGAGGCGAAGATGTACGCGTCGCCAATGCGCCCGATGCACAGAGGCCGGAAGCCGTTGGGGTCCCGGGCGGCGATGAGCTTGTCCGACTGAAGCAGTACCATGGAATAAGCTCCGATCATATACTCCATGGCGTTGATGACTGCGTCCTCCAGGGTATGGGTGCGCAGATGCTCCCGGACGATGAGATAGGCGATGACCTCGGCGTCGTTGGTGCCCTGGAAAATGCCCCCCCGGTTCTCCGACTCCGCCCGGAGAGAGCGGCCGTTGGCCAGGGTGCCGTTGTAGCACAGGGCCATGGAGCCGGAGGCGTGGCGCACCAGCAGGGGCTGGATGTTGGCGGGGTTGACCGAGGCGGCGTTGGTGGCGTGGCGCACGTGGCCGATGGCCACGTTGGCTCCCCGGAAGGCCTCCAGGTCCTGCATGGTGAACACGTCGGGCACCAGTCCCTTGCCCTTGTGAACCCGGAGCTGCCCCCGCTGGGCGACGGCGATGCCGCAGGAGTCCTGTCCCCGGTGCTGGAGGGCGTAGAGGGCGTTGTAGGTGTCAAAGGCAGGCTCCCGGTGACTGTCCGGCCCGGTGATCAGCCCAAAGACGCCGCACTCCTCCCGCAGCTTGCCCTCATCAAGGAAATGGCGGTTCTCTGCCATCAATCCTGGTCGCCCATCAGACGGCGCATGACCTCCTGATAGGCCTCCTCAGCGCCGCCCATATCCCGGCGGAAGCGATCCTTGTCCAGCTTCTCGTGGGTGGTCTCGTCCCACAGACGGCAGGTGTCCGGGCTGATCTCGTCGGCCAGGACGATGGTGCCGTCCGGCAGCTTGCCGAACTCCAGCTTGAAGTCCACCAGGTCGATACCCACGCTCTTGAGAAAGCTCTTGAGCAGGTCGTTGACCTGGAAGGCGTACTTCTTGATGAGGTCGATCTCCTCCCAGGTGGCGGCCTTGAGGGCCACGGCGTGATAGGCGTTCATCAGGGGGTCGCCCAGCTCGTCGCTCTTGTAGGAGAACTCGATGGTGGGCTCGTCAAAGACGATCCCCTCCTCCACGCCAAAGCGCTTGGCGAAGGAACCGGCGGAAATATTGCGGATGATGACCTCCAGAGGGACAATAGACACCTTTTTGACGGCGGTCTCCCGGTCGGACAGCTCCTCAATGTAGTGAGTGGGGACGCCTGCGGCCTCCAGACGACGCATCATGTGGTTGCTCATCCGGTTGTTGATGACGCCCTTGCCTGCGATGGTTCCCTTTTTCAGGCCGTTAAAGGCGGTGGCGTCGTCCTTGTAGGAGACGATGACAACATTGGGGTCGTCGGTGGCAAAGACCTTCTTGGCCTTGCCCTCGTAGAGCTGCTGGAGCTTTTCCATGGCAATGACTTCCTTTCCTGTGACGAAATTTTGGACAAATGAATGGGAAAACAGCTGCAATTTGAGGTCAGTTCTGAAACTGCGTGCGGATCTTTTCGTCCTTGGCGGACACGGAGGCGGCCATCTCCTCCTTGAAGGCGACGAGCTTTGCGGTAAGCGCCTCGTCTCCCACGGCCAGGAGCTGGGCGGCGAGGATACCGGCGTTGGCTCCGGCGTTGACCCCCACCGTGGCCACCGGGATGCCGCTGGGCATCTGAACCATGGAGAGCAGGCTGTCCAGTCCGCCCATCATGCTGGTCTTGATGGGGACGCCAATCACCGGCAGGGTGGTGTAAGCGGCGAGAACGCCCCCCAGATGGGCGGCCTTCCCAGCTCCGGCGATGATGACGCCGAAGCCGTTTTCTGCGGCGTGGGAGGCGAACTCCTCCGCAGCCCGGGGCGTCCGGTGGGCGGAGATGACCCGCACCTCTACCGGAATGTCAAAGGAGCGGAGCTTGTCCACCGCCTCCTGCATGACGGGCAGATCGCTGTCCGAGCCCATAATGACGGCGACTTTTTTACTCATGTCAGATACCTCCCAGTGTAGAGCAGAGACAGAGCGTGGGACAAAAATGCAGACAGATAGAGACTATCTGCCTGCATAATGATTCCGGCTCTTCGGAGGAAGAACCTGCAACGGTATCCACGGTGCCGGAAACGTGCTGCAAAATGAGCCGCTGCGCCATTGCGGATCCCTCCTACCCTTTATTCAAGTGTATTTTAGCCCATATTATGGGGAGTTTCAAGGGAAAATGGTCGGGAAAAAGTTTTTTGTAACGCTTGTACAACGGAACCAGTTTTTTTGAGCGGGGAATTGGTTTTTCTGCGGACACGGGGCAAAATGGGGGGCGATTACAGGAGACTGTTGCTCTCCAGGATACGCTCTGCCTCTCCAGCACGGGCAGACCAGTCCGCCTGCTGACCGTAGCGCCTCCGTGTGGCGGGGGCCCAGGCGCTGTTCTCCATCAGGGCCTGATAGCAGGCGTCTACGAACTCCTTGGGGTCACGCCCGGAGTAGATCACGTCGGAGTACACCGGGATGAACCGGAGGGGATACATGGCAGCGATGGGCTTGCCGATGACCAGATACTCATAGATCCGGCTGGGCACCACGTCCTCATCCGGGTCGTCCGTCTCCAGCAGGTCGATGAGCACGTCGAACTGTGCGCCGTAGGCGGGCAGCTCCGCCGGGTCGATCTTTCCCAGGAAATGGACGTTGGGCAGAGCGGACATCTTCTCATAGAGGGGATTGACCCGGCTGCATCGCTCGGCAAAGACAAAGCTCCAGGCGGCGTGCTGTCGGGCAGCACGATAGGCGGGGCGGAGATCCAGCCGTCCGCTCACATCCCCCAGAAAACCGAAGATCGGCCCACGGATCTTGAGCAGGAGAGAGGGAACCTGGAGGGTCAAATCGTCAGCCCGGGAGAACAGCTTCACATCGCAGCCGTTGGGCAGCAGAGCAATGTTGGAGTTGCAGGGGGCCAGATGCTCCACCAGTCCGGGGGAGGCGGCAAAGAGCACGTCCGCCCGGTTGGCCAGGATGCTCTCCCAGCGGATGTCAAACTGGGGCCAGTCCTGATAGCAGTCGTAGACGATTCCCCGGCAGTCCAGCTCGTCTAACAGCGTGGCATAGAGAGGGGAACAGACCCAGAGCAGCGGATTTTGCACCCGGTTCTCAGAGACTTTTTCCCCAATATATTTGGTCAGCCGCTTCACGTTGGAGCGGAGCAGGCGGGGATGATCGTAGTCCACCAGATGGTAAATGGGAGGCAGGGTATAGACGGTGATGTTGGATTGAGGGTGAAAGCCCTTCTTCTTATAGTCGTTCCGCCTGGGATCCCGGGTGAATCTGGCCGGGGCGGGCTGGAAGTAAAGGATCTGATGGCGACGGCTGAGCTGTGTCAGAAGCCATTGGGTCCGGGTGGGCTGTTTCAGCCAACGGGAGCTGCTCAGACAGAGAATGTAGGACATGACGCTCCCTCCTTTCCCGAAAAAAAGACAAACAGCCCGAGACAGATCCGACAAGTCGCCGGAGTCCCGGGGACGATCTCACACAATGATATTGTATCTGCTTTTTCCCCGGAACGCAAGCGGAGATGAGAGAAGTTTATACAGATTTTAAAAATAGCGGCAGGCTGTACTGCTGTGGAAACGCACGGCTGTGCGCTCCAGACAGAACAGCCTGCCGAAGGGCAGCCTCCGGCAGGCGGGAATACGCTCAGACAGTTTTGACGTACCGACGCTCATATCTGTAAATCAGGCTGATGCCGATCGCAGTGAGGACAAGGCTGATGGCTATCCATGTGAAGAACCAGGGCAGATCAAGGCCTTCTCCGTAGAGGAGAACGTGACGGGACTGGGCAATAATAAACGCCATGGGGTTAAACCGCTCCACCAGGACGCCGAGAGCGCCATCCAGCTTGCCCTCCAGATCGTAGAAGATGCCGGAGACAAAAAACATCAACCGCAGGACGATGGGAACGATGCTGGCCATATCGTCTACAAAAACACCGGTATGCATCAGGATACAGGATATACCAAAGGTCAACAGAAACAGCAGAAGCAGCAGGGGAATAAACCACAGCATCGTCCAGGACGGGGGAACCTGATATACGATCATGGAGGCAACGATCAAGCCAATAGACACCAGCAGCTTGAAGCCGTTGACCAGCATATTGGAGAGGGTGAAAACAAATTTAGGCACATATACCTTTGAAATGATGCCCTCATACCGCTTGATCGTCCGGACGCTTCCGGAGACGCAGGCGTTGAAGAAGTTCCAGCTTGCCATACCGATAAAGACGAAAGCGGCCAGATATTGGGTGGTGCCGCCAAATATGATGATCTGTACGAAGGCATAGACCAGCATGAACATGACCGGATTAAGAATGAGCCAGGCCCAGTTCAGAAAGGAGCCGGCCACCTCGTCCTTTAAAGAGCATTTGGCGGAATAGAAGATATAATTCTTATAACGTCGGATATCCGACAGAAAGCGCATTACGAAGAAGGTGCTCCCCTTTTGGGGTTGCGGCGACTCCACCCGCCGGTAGATGGCAAGGGCAAGAACCACCAGTAGTCCCAGAAGCAAAATGCCTATGGAATCCATCGACAGATCTCCTTTCCAGGTGTTTGGATGGAAATATCGTATAGTATACGACGCAGAGGGGGATTTGTCAATAAGTGGAGGCGAGGGGCGACGGACAGGCGGAGAGGCTGGAAAATTATGGAGGAAGGAGAAAGGCTAAGAGAGGCGGGTTTTTCATACGAATGTCGGAGAAAGTGTAAATAAAGCGTAAATAACGGCAATGATTCATTGACGAACGAGAAAATGAGGACTATGATAAATGACAGCAAAATGGCGTTTGCGAGCCATACCACAAGGAGGAGTCAGCAATGATGACCGAAAAAGCAAACCAGATCCTCCACGCCTTTTTAAAGGCTAGCAGACAGGTCTCCATCCGCTCCCAGGGCTATCTGGGTCGATTGAACCTGACCTATCCTCAGACGATTACATTAATGATCCTGGATGCCGACGGCCCCATGCCCATCAGTGAGCTGGCCAAGGCCACCGGTAGCGCCAACAGCACCACCTCCGGCGTGGTTGACCGTCTGGAGCGGCTGGATCTGGTGCAGCGTGTGCGGTCCGATCAGGATCGCCGGAAAATATTCGTGCAGGTCACTGACCACTATCGGGAGATCAGAACGGAGACGGCAAGCTATGCCACCAACCGCTTTGCCGACGCATTAAAGGGCCTCAGCGAGGAGGATCAGGATATGATCCTCAAGGGACTGAATATTTTCTGCGACGCTCTGAGCAAATGAGAAGGACGTCAGGGACGCAGGCACAGAAATGCTGCTCGACAGGACAGGAGCGGCCGGAAAAAAGAAAATATAGAGGGAAAATGCAGGATCGTTGTTTCATCCTGCATTTTTGCATTTTGAATTGTTTGTAAACGAACAAACTTCCGGTTGCTTTTCTGTAAAGAGGTTGCTATAATGAAGAATGTTCAATAGAATGGGTTACTAAATCGTCCCGGCCGGAGAGAAGCAACTCCGGCGGACTGAACAGGGGACGAGTATGAACAATCCAAACAGAAAGGCGGTGAGACGATGTCTTTGGAAGCAGTCAAGCAGGTCACTCTGGCAGAGGAGCAGGGCCGGACGGAAAAAGCCCAGGCCGCTCAGAAGGCCAAAAGCCTGATCGCAGAGGCGGAGCGCGCCGGGCGGCAGGCCGTGCAGGATGCCCAGGCCGGGGGCGACGCCCTGGCAAAGCAGATGCTGGCCCAGGCGGAAGAGAACGCGGCGGGCGAGATCGCACAGATCCGCGCCCAGGCCGCTGCGGACGCCGACAAGCTGCGCAGCAGGGCCGGGGGACGGCTTGAAGAAGCAGCGTCACTGATCGTAAGAAAGGTGGTGGATGCCTGATGGCTATCGTCAGGATGAAACGCCTGCGGCTGATCGGACTGACAGAGGAGCAGGAGCCGCTGCTCAATGAACTGCTCCGCATCGGCTGCGTTCAGGTGACCACCCCAGAGGCAGACCCGGAGGACCCGGATTGGGCGGCCTTGCTGAGCAACCGGGGCAGCAGCGACCTGAGCCATGTCAGGGGTGAGATCGGCGAGCTCCAGGCGGCGCTGAACGCGCTGAAGGAGTTTGCCCCCGCCAAGAGCGGGATGCTGACCCCCCGGCCCCTGGTGACCCAGGAGGAGCTGTTCGACGACGAGGCCCTGAGCCAGGCGCTGGAGAGCGCCCGGACGGTGAACCGTGCGGCGGACGAGGTGTCCCAGGCCCTGGCGGCGGAGAACCGGCTGGAGAATCAGAAGGTCAGCCTGCTCCCCTGGCTGGAGCTGGATCTGCCCCTGAACCAGGAATCCACTGAGCACACCGAGCTGGTGCTGGGCACTCTCCCGGCGACGGCGGAGCTGGAGACGATCAGCGCAGAGCTGGCGGAGCAGGCTCCCCTGTGTCAGATCGTGGAGGTCAGCCGGGACAAGGAGCACATTTACATCCTCCTCCTGTGCCACAAGGCGGATTTCCCCGCGGCCCAGGCGGCCCTCCGGCCCAAGGCCTTCTCCGCTGTCCGGTTCAAGGACATGGAGGGCACGGCAAAGGAGTGCCTGAAGGAGACGGAGGCCCGGCTGGCGGAGGAGGCGGCCCGGAAACAGGCTGCCATCGACGTCATCGTGGGCCAGAAGGAGCACCGGGAGCAGATGAAGCTGGTCATCGACCGGCTGACCTCCGAGGTGACCCGGGAGGAGGGCAGGGAACGCACCCTGGCCACCGACCGCACCTTCCTGATGGAGGGCTGGTACACCGAGCCGGAGGAGGCGGAGCTGCTCCGGGTGCTGGAGCGGTACACCTGCGCCTGGGAGACGGCGGAGCCGGAACAGGAAGAGTATGACCAGGTCCCGGTGAAGCTGAAAAACAACAAGCTGACCAAGCCGCTGAACATGGTGACAGAGATGTACTCTCTGCCCCGGTACGGCTCCCTGGACCCCAACCCCCTGATGTTCCCCTTCTTCGTGGTGTTTTACGGCATGATGCTGGCGGACATGGGATACGGCCTGGTCATGATGATCATCTCCCTGGTGGTGCTGAAAAAGAAGCACCCCAGAGGAAACATCTTCCAGCTGATGGGTCTGTGCGGCATCAGCACCTTTGTCTTTGGCGCCATGACCGGCGGCTTCTTCGGGGACTTTATCCCCCAGCTGCTCAAGCTCATCGACCCGACCAGCACCTTTGAGATGCCTGCTCTGTTCACCCCCCTGAACGACACGCTGATGATTCTCATCGGCGCAATGGCTCTGGGCGGCGTGCAGATCATCACGGGCATGGCAATCAACTTCTACAAGCTGACGAAACGGGGCCAGTTCTGGGACGCCGTGATGGACGTGGGCTCCTGGTGGCTGCTGTTTCTGGGGGTCGGCGTGGGCGTGCTCACCGGTTCCTGGTGGGTGGCCATCGCAGGCGTGCTGGCGCTGGTGCTCACCCAGGGCAGGAGCAGCCCCACCATTATCGGCAAGCTGACGGGCGGCATCTCCAGCCTGTACGACATCACCAGCTATTTTGGCGACGTGCTGTCCTACTCCCGTCTGATGGCGCTGATGCTGGCCGGTTCGGTCATCGCACAGGTGTTCAACACCCTGGGCGCGATCCCCGGCAACGTCGTCTTTTTCCTGATCATCTCCCTGGCGGGGAACGCACTCAACCTGGCACTGAACATTCTGGGCTGCTTTGTCCACGACCTGCGGCTCCAGTGCCTGGAATATTTCAACAAATTCTACGAGGACGGAGGCAGCCCCTTCCGGCCTATGGCAGTCAAAACCGAATATGTGGACGTAGTCGAAAAATAAGGAGGTCATTACTATGTTAGAAACGATTGGCGGCCTGCCCTTTGCCCTGCTGGGCGCAGGTCTTGCGGCAGCTCTCAGCGGCATCGGCAGCGCAAAAGGCACCGGCATGGCCGGCGAGGCGGGCACCGGCCTGCTGAGCGAGGACCCCAGCAAGTTTGGCAAGGTCATGATTTTGCAGGTCATCCCCGGCACCCAGGGCCTGTACGGCCTGGTGGTGTGGTTCTTCGCCATCTTCAGCATGGGTCTGATGGACGGGAGCGCAATGAATATGGACCTGGCCACCGGCATGCAGTATTTTGTGGCCTGCCTGCCCATGGCCCTCGGCGGACTGTTCTCCGCCATCGCCCAGGGCCGGGTGGCCGCCGGGTCGATCAACATCCTGGCCAAGAAGCCGGACGACTGGTCCAAGGGCATGGTGCTGTGCATCACCGTGGAATTCTATGCCATTCTGGCCCTGCTGGCCTCCATGCTGATGATCATCTACATCAGCTGATGACTGCAGGAAAGGGAAAGGCGGGAAGACGATGAACGGAATTGATAAAATCACCCAGCGCATCGCCGGGGACGCCCGCCAGGAGGCGGAGGAGATCCTGGCCCAGGCCAGAACCCAGGCCGGTGAGATCTCCGCCCGTTATCAAGCCCAGGCGGAGCAGATCGCTCAGGACGCGAAGGTCCGGGGCGAGGCTGCCGCCGCCGAGCGGGAGAGCCGCCTGGTCAGCGCCGCCGAGCGGGAGGGCCGCCAGCAGCTGCTGTCTGCCAAGCAGGAGATGCTGGACAGGGCCTTTGACCTGGCCCTGGAGCGGCTGTGCAGCCTGCCGGAGAACGACTATGTGGATCTGCTGGCGAAGCTGACGGTGTCCGCCGTCTCCACCGGCCGGGAGCAGCTCATCCTCTCCCAGACCGACCGGGCCCGCTACGGGGTCAAGGTGGCCACAAAAGCCAACCTGCTGCTGGCCAAGTCGGGCAGGGTCGGTCTGCTGACCCTGTCCCAGGAGTCCAGAGGCTTCCGGGGCGGCGTGATCCTGGCCGACGGCGATGTGGAGATTAACTGCACCTTTGAGGCACTGGTTCGGGAGGCTCGGAGCAGCGTCTCCGGCGAGGTGGCCGGGGTGCTCTTTGCCTGAGCCACTCCTGTATAAGGAGGGAACGAATTGTCTAAAAAAATCAAGGATACCGACTATCTGTTCCTGTCCGCCCGTATCCGGGCGCTGGAGAACGGGCTGCTGACCCGTTCCAGGATGGAGCGGATGCTGGAGGCCTCCACCAACGAGGAGGCGGCCAAGGTGCTGACGGAGTGCGGCTATGAGGAGCTGACCGTGGTGGACGTGGACGCAGTCAACCGGATGCTGGCCCACGCCCGGGACGAGGTCATCGCCGACGTCACCCAGTTCGTGCCGAACCGCCGTCTGGTGGACGTGTTCAAAATCAAATATGACTACCACAACGCCAAGGTTCTGCTCAAGAGCGAGGCCAGGGGAACGGACGCCAGCCGCCTTCTGGTGGACACCGGCCGGGTCCCCGGGGCAGCTCTGGCAAAGGCCCTGGCGGAGGGGGAGCTGAGCGATCTGCCCAAACCCCTGGCCCAGGCCATGCTGGAGGCCCGTGGGCTGCTGGCGTCCACAAAGGACCCGCAGCAGGCGGACTTCCTGCTGGATCAGGCCTACTTCCGGGAGATGGCGGACATGGCGGCGGAGACCGGATCCTCCTTCCTGGAGGGGTACGTGGCCCTGATGGTGGACGCCGCCAACCTGCGCAGCCTGGTTCGGGTGCGCCGGATGGGAAAGGACAGCGACTTCTTAAAGACCGTCCTCTTCCGGGGAGGCAGCGTCCCTCCGGAGCGGGTGACAGCGGCGGCGGACGGCTCTGCCGAGCTGGAGCAGATTTACGGCTCCGGCCTGCTGGCGGAGGCCGCTGCCCTGGGGCAGACCGCCGCCCAGGGGGGCAGTCTCACCGCCTTCGAGAAGGCCTGCGACAACGCCCAGGCGGCCTATCTCTCCACCGCCCGGCAGGTGGCCTTTGGAGAGCAGCCGGTCATCGCCTATCTGGCGGCCCGGGACAACGAGTTTACCGCCATCCGTATTATTATGACCGGTCGTCTGGCGGGCCTGCCCGTCAGCGTCATCCAGGAAAGGCTGCGTGATGTCTATGTATAAGATCGCCGTACTGGGGGACCGGGAGAGCGTTCTGGGCTTCCAGGCGCTGGGTCTGGATGTCCACACTGCCGAGACGGTGGAGGTCGCCAAAAAGACCCTCCACCAGCTGGCAAGGGACGGGGAGACCGCCATTATCTACCTGACGGAGCAGCTCGCCGTCCAGATGCAGGACGAGATCAACCGATATAAGGACGAGGTCATGCCGGCCATCATCCTCATCCCCGGCAAGGACGGCTCTCTGGGCATCGGGATGCAGAACATCACCGATTCCGTGGAGCGGGCCGTGGGAGCCGACATATTATAACGAAGGGAGCCGGGAGACCTCGTTTCCCGGTGAACCGATAAGAAAGAAGGTAGAAAACCTATGGGCAAGATCGTCAAGGTGTCCGGCCCGCTGGTGGTCGCCACCGGCATGGCGGACGCCAATATGTCCGACGTGGTTCGTGTGGGTGAGCAGCGGCTGATCGGCGAGATCCTGAACATGGAGGGGGATTCCGCCTCCATCCAGGTCTATGAGGAGACCTCCGGCGTCGGGCCGGGCGCAGAGGTGGTCACCACCGGCACCCCCCTGTCCGTGGAGCTGGGTCCCGGTCTGCTGGAGAATATCTATGACGGCATCCAGCGCCCGCTGGAAGGCATTATGAAGGTCTGCGGCCACAACATCCGCCGCGGCGTGGAGGTCCCCGCCCTGGACCGGGAAAAGAAGTGGGACTTTGTCGCCACCGCCAAGGTGGGCGACCAGGTCGTGGGCGGCGACATCATCGGCACCGTCCAGGAGACCGCCTCCACCGAGCACCGCATCATGGTGCCCGTCAAGCTCAGCGGTAAGATCGTCTCCATCTCCTCCGGCTCCTACACGGTGCTGGACACCGTGGCCGTGCTGGAGACCGCCGACGGCGAGCGGGTCAACCTGACCATGATGCAGAAGTGGCCCGTCCGTGTGGGCCGCCCCTACAAGAAGAAATATCCCCCCAGAGAGCCTCTCTGCTCCGGACAGCGGGTCATCGACACCCTGTTCCCGGTGGCAAAGGGCGGCACCGCCGCCGTCCCCGGCCCCTTCGGCTCCGGCAAGACGGTGGTGCAGCACGCCCTGGCCAAGTGGTCCGACGTGGACATCGTGGTCTACATCGGCTGCGGCGAGCGTGGCAACGAGATGACGGACGTGCTCCGGGAGTTCCCCGAGCTCATCGACCCCCGCACCGGGGAGACGCTGATGAAGCGGACGGTGCTCATCGCCAACACCTCCGATATGCCGGTGGCCGCCCGTGAGGCGTCCATCTACACCGGCATCACCATCGCCGAGTACTTCCGCGACATGGGCTACGACGTGGCCGTCATCGCCGACTCCACCTCCCGCTGGGCCGAGGCCCTCCGCGAGATGTCCGGCCGTCTGGAGGAGATGCCCGGCGAGGAGGGCTATCCCGCCTACCTGACCTCCCGTCTGGCCCAGTTCTACGAGCGGGCGGGCATGGTCTCCTGCTTGGGCGGGGAGGAGGACCGCCGGGGCTCTCTGACCGCCGTGGGCGCCGTGTCCCCTCCGGGCGGCGACCTGTCCGAGCCGGTGTCCCAGGCCACCATGCGTATCGTCAAGGTGTTCTGGTCCCTGGACTCCTCTCTGGCCTATCGCCGTCACTTCCCGGCCATCAACTGGCTCAACTCCTACAGCCTTTATCTGGACTCGCTGAAGCCCTGGTTTGACGAGCATCTGGGGCCCCAGTTCATGCGCCGCCGGGAGCGGGCCATGGCTCTGCTCCAGGAGGAGTCCAGCCTGAACGAGATCGTCCAGCTGGTGGGCAAGGACTCCCTGTCCCCCAACGACCAGCTCACCCTGGAGGTGGCCAAGATGATCCGGGAGGACTTCCTCCAGCAGAACGCCTTTGTGGACATCGACTCCTTCTCCGAGTACAAGCGTCAGGACCTGATGCTGGGATTGATTTTGGACTACGAGACCCTGTGCCGGGCCGCCCTGGAGAAGCACGCCGACCTGAACGAGCTGTTCGAGATCGACGCCCGGGTGGGCATCGGCCGGGCCAAGACGGTGAACCCCGACCAGTATGAGGAGGTCTACGCCCGGATCCGCAGCGATATGGAGGCCCAGATCTCCGCCATCGCAGAGAAGGGAGAGGAGTACTGATGATCAAGGAATATAAGACGATCAGTGAGATCTCCGGCCCGCTGATGGTGGTGCGCCGGGTGGAGGGCGTCACCTATGACGAGCTGGTGGAGATCGCCCTGCCCGACGGGGAGCGCCGCCGGGGCAAGGTGCTGGAGGTCAACGGCGACAGGGCCGTGGTCCAGCTCTTCGAGCCCTCCGCCGGCATCAATCTGGCCCAGTCCAAGGTCCGCTTCCTGGGCCATCCCCTGGAGCTGGGAGTGTCCGAGGACATGCTGGGGCGGGTGTTCTCCGGCATGGGCGAGCCCATCGACGACGGCCCCGCCATCCTCCCGGAGGAGTACAAGGACATCAACGGCCTTGCCATGAACCCCGCCGCCCGGGACTACCCCAACGAGTTCATCCAGACCGGCATTTCCGCCATCGACGGACTGAACACTCTGGTTCGTGGACAGAAGCTGCCCATCTTCTCCTGCTCCGGCCTGCCCCACAACCAGCTGGCGGCCCAGATCGCCCGGCAGGCCAAGGTGCTGGACGACTCCTCCAAGTTCGCCGTGGTCTTTGCCGCCATCGGCATCACCTTCGAGGAATCGGAGTACTTTGTCCAGGAGTTCCGGCGCACCGGCGCCATCGACCGGGCAGTGATGTTCGTCAACCTGGCCAACGACCCCGCCGTGGAGCGTATCTCCACCCCCCGTATGGCCCTGACCGCCGCAGAGTATCTGGCCTTTGAGAAGGACATGCACGTGCTGGTCATTATGACCGACATCACCAACTATGCCGAGGCCCTGCGGGAGATCTCCGCCGCCAAGAAGGAGGTCCCCGGCCGCCGCGGATATCCCGGCTATCTGTACACCGACCTCGCCACCATGTACGAGCGGGCGGGTCGTCAGCTAGGCAAGCCAGGCTCCATCACCATGATACCCATCCTCACCATGCCCGAGGACGACAAGACCCACCCCATCCCCGACCTGACGGGCTATATCACCGAGGGCCAGGTCATCCTGTCCCGGGAGCTGTACCGGAAGAACGTGATGCCCCCCATCGACGTGCTGCCCTCCCTGTCCCGTCTGAAGGACAAGGGCATCGGCGCAGGCAAGACCCGTGAGGACCACTCCGGCACCATGAACCAGCT
>JAJPWY010000007.1 GCA_021205725.1 Clostridiales bacterium | reverse complement strand
GACGTTGCTGTTCTTCCTCCTCCTGGCGCTGACGCTCCTCTTCCTCCTGACGTTGCTGTTCTTCCTCCTCCTGGCGCTGACGCTCCTCTTCCTCCTGACGTTGACGTTCTTCCTCCTCCTGGCGGAGCTGCTCCTCCAGGGCGGCGGCAGCCTCCTCCTCGGCCAGCTGTGCCTCGGCGTCAGAGATCTCTCCAACCAGATCGTTCTGCTGGCTAGAGAGGGCGGCAATCTGGGCGGCATAGGTCTCCTGATTGTTCAGGATCTCCGCTACCACCTCCTGCTGCTCCACGGCGGCATCCTCCTGCTCGGCCTGCTCCGCCAGAAGCTGGGTCTTGATCTCCTCCTGGGCGGACTGCTCCTCCTCCAGCTGGCTCTCATAGCCGGCCACCGCCTCCTGAGCGGCCTCCAGAGCGTCCATAATGTTGTTGTCGTACTGCATCACGTCGTTGACAAAGCTCCACCGATCCAGCAGGTCGGAGAAGCTGGCGGCGTTGAACAGGATCTCCCAATAGGAAACGGTGCCCTCCTCCTCCATGGAGCGGACACGCTCCAGGAACAGGTTGTAGTAAATCTCCTCCTGGGCCTGAGCCTCTGCCAGAGACTCCTGGGTGGCGGCGATCATCTCGTCATACTGGTCGATGATCTCCTGGGTGGCGTTGATCTGCTCCGCCAGCAGATCCAGCTGATCCTCGATGGCGTTCAGGCGGTCTACGGCAGAGTCCTCCTGATCCTGGAGGGAGTCCAGGGTGGCCTGAGCCGCAGCCTGCTGCTCCGCCAGGGCCTCCTTCTGCTCCACCAGGGCGTCGATATCCTCCTGGGAGATGGTGAAGTCATAGGCGAAGCCGTAGAGGAACACATCCGCTACCAGGGGAACGACCATCATCAGCGCCATCAGCAACGCGACGGCAGCGACTGCGATACGCTTCAAATCGACGGAATTTCTTTTTTCCTTGCGTCTTTCTGTCATAACGTGCCTCCTGTGGTCAGGTTTAAACCTTCAAATACTTGCGAATGGTCATCAGACTGCCCACCACGCCTACAAACAGGCCGATGCCCAGGAAGGTGGCGCACATGGGGAAGGCCAGGGTACGAATGGGAATGATGCTGATGAGCTGCACATGGGTGTAGACGTTGATGGCGCTGCGGATGAGCCGGTAAATGCCCCACTCTACCAGAGCCGCCACCACTGCGCTGATACCGCCCAGCAGGACGCCCTCTACCACGAAGGGCCAGCAGACAAAGGCGTTGGTGGCGCCCACCATCTTCATAATGGCAATCTCCTCCTCCCGGGCGGAGGTGGCCAGCTTGATGGAGTTGGAGATGATGAAGAAGGAGACGATGACCAGAATGACCACCAGGGCCAGGGCGATGATCACCGTTACGTTGCGCACCGTGACCAGGCCGTTGGCCACGTCCACCGAGGCAGAGATCTTGGCAATCCCCTCTATGTTCCGAACCTCCTCGATGGTCTCCTCCAGCTGTTCAATGTCGGTGACCCGAACGCTGAACCGGCTGCGCAGGGCAGAGGCGGGGACGTTCTCATACAGGGAGGAGTCCTCCAGGCCGCTTACATAGTTCTCCAGGGCCTCCTCCCGGGTGATGTACTGACACTCGGCCACGTTGTCGATGTCCTCGATCTCACTCTGGAGGGCGGCGCCCTCCTCCTCGGTGTAGTTCTCGTCCACGTAGGCCAAAAACTCGTTGTCCTCCATGAGAGCGTCCAGATTGTACTCCAAATTGATGGCCACCAGAGAAAAGCTGCCCATAATGATGAGGCAGGAGGCCATGATCGCAATGGAGGCGAAGGTCATAAAGCCGTGAGCGGCAAAGGAGCGGAACCCCTCCTTGATGTAATAGCCCAAATTAAATCGTGTCATAGTCGTACAAACCATTCTCCATATCGCTGATGACCCGGCCGCTGTCGATGCTGATGACCCGCTTGTTGAAGCAGTTCACCAGATCCCGCTCATGGGTGACGACCAGCATCGTAGTTCCCAGCTGATTGATTTTTTCCAGCAGACACATCAGCTCATAGGAGCGCTCCGGATCCAGGTTGCCGGTGGGCTCGTCTGCGATGATGGTCTTGGGGTTGTTTACCAGGGCCCGGGCGATGGCCACCCGCTGCTGCTCGCCGCCGGAGAGCTCCGATGGGTAGCAGTCTCCCTTTTCCGAAAGGCCTACCAGCTCCAGCACATAGGGGATACGTTCCCGGATGAGCTTCTTTTTGGCGCCCACCACTCGCATGGCAAACTCCAGATTGCCCTTTACCGTCCGGTTCTCGATGAGCCGGAAATCCTGGAACACGACGCCCAGGGTGCGGCGAAGATAGGGCGCCTGCCGCTGCTTCAGCTTGGCCAGGTCAAAATCCCCCACCAGGATGCCGCCGGAGGTCATCCGCTCCTCTGCGGTCAGCAGCTTGAGGATGGTGGACTTTCCGGAACCGGAGGGGCCCACCAGAAAGACGAACTCCCCGTCCTCGATCACAAAGGAGATGTCATAGAGGGCCTCGGTCAGATTGCTCTCATATATCTTTTTGACGTTGGTTAATTGAATCATAGTGCGCTCCAGCCGTCCTTACAGGGTCGGCGTCCGTTCTGTTTCGGGCAGCCCTTTGTCTGCGGTTTTTCCCGGCGCTGTGCCGCTATCCCCCGCAAACAAACCGTATTGCCCCTTATTCAACAGCATCATTATAGCGTTATTTGTTACTTCTGTCAACCGCTGTTCACAAAATGTTCAGAGCAAATGAGAAAAGTCCCCGTTTTCTGGGAAAAACAGGGACTTTTCTCGATTATATCAATGACAAATCGTTACAATTTTGTGTCCGGTCAGCTCGCTCACGACTTGATGCCCCGGGAGCGGAGGTACTGCTTGACCATGAGAGCCACCTTGAAGGTGATGGCGTCGTCAAACTCCCGCAGATCCAGGCCGGTGAGCTTTTTGATCTTCTCCAGCCGGTAGACAAGAGTGTTCCGGTGGACGAACAGCTTCCGGGCGGTCTCGGAGACGTTCAGGTTGTTCTCAAAGAACTTGTTAATGGTGAACAGGGTCTCCTGATCCAGGGCGTCGATGGGGTTCTTCTTAAAGACCTCCTGGAGGAACATCTCGCACAGGGTGGTGGGCAGCTGATAAATCAGCCGTCCGATGCCCAGATTGTCATAGTTGACGATGGAGCGCTCAGTATCGAATACCTTGCCCACGTCGATGGCCATCTGCGCTTCCTTGTACGCCCGGGCCAGATCCCGAATGTGGTTGGAGATGGTGCCGATACCGATGACCACCTTCACCTTCAGGTCGTTTTCCATGGTCTCGGAGATCTGCTGGGCCAGGCGGATCAGCTCTTTGCCGGTGGTGCCCTCCTGTACCTGCTTGATGAGCACCACGTCCGTCTCGTTCATGGAGACGACGAAGTCGTTCTGCCGGTCAGGGAAGATGGACTGGATGGTGTCAATGACCGCCAGATCGGTGGCTCCCATCTGGCGCACCAGGAACACCGCCCGGGGAGTGTCGGTGGCAAAGTGAAGCTCCTTGGCCCGGATATAGATATCTCCCAGCATGATGTTGTCGGAGATGATATTCTTCACGAAGGTGGCCTTGTCGTGTTTTTCCTCATAGTAGGACTTTGCCCCGTTGAGGGCGACGGCGGCCATGGAGCAGATTAGCTTCGCCTGCTCGTCCTCGCCCTTGACAAAGACGGCATAGTCGAACTGGGCGCTCCAGCCGCTGAGGGCCTTAAAGGTGCGGCCCTCCACCACCACGGTATCGTCCCGGGTGTTGTTGACCGGCTCTACCACGGACGGCCAGGTCTCCCCAATGGTGGGCAGATGATTACAGGCGATGACAACACCGTCCTCATCGACAACGCCGATGGTTCGGTCGGTACTCTCCTTCATCTGAAGAACGACGCTCTGGAAAATCCGGTTCGACATCTCTCCCTCTCCTTCCTGGTAATTCCGGCTGCTGCCGTCAGCATTTCGGCCCCGAACCCCGGGGCCAGGCTTTTGTCACAATAGCTGAATCCTGCAAAACGGGCCATTCCGCCCCTTTTTCACAACAAGTTCTTGGACGCAGGCCGCCTGAGGCCTGCGCCTCAAGCATTATTATACCGTCTGAGCCGGATAATTTCAATAGCCATTTGCAATTCTTTTGTACATTTCGACGAAACCGCAGGCTAACGCTCTCTCAGTGCCGACAGAGCGGCGACCTCCTCCCGCTCCAGGCTGCGGACGCCTCCCTCAGGCAGCGTCTCGTCCAGTACCAGCGGCCCCATGGACACCCGTTGCAGAGACAGCACCGGCAATCCCCGGCCCGCCAGCATCCGCTTGACCTGATGGAACCTTCCCTCCCGGAGCGTCACCCGGCACAGCCCCGGCTCCAGGCCCTCCAGCTCTGCGGGCAGGCACGCCGTCCCGTCCTCCAGGGTCAGCCCTGCCTGAAAGGCGTCCACGTCCGCCTGGGCCACCGTCCCGTCGATGCGGGCCAGATAGACCTTGTCCACATGGCGTTTCGGTGAGAGCAGGGCATGGTTCAGCGCTCCGTCGTCAGTGAGCAGGAGCAGCCCGGTGGTGTCCTTGTCCAACCGTCCCACCGGAGAGAGGCCCGGCCGCCGCAGCTCCTCCGGCACCAGATCCAGAACGGTGGGGGCGTGGCAATCCTCGGTGGCGGTGAGCACTCCCGCAGGCTTGTTCATCATCAGATAGACGTACCGGCTCCAGCAGACCGGCTCTCCGTCCACCGACAGGGCGACGGCGGAGGGATCCACCCGTAGCTCCGGCTGGCGGACGGCTTCTCCGTCCACCGTCAGCCGGCCCTGCCGGATGAGGGTGCGGGCCTCTTTTCGGGACCAGCGCCCTGTATCTGCCAGCAGCTTGTCCAGCCGCAGGGCCTTTTCCATGTCCTCGTCCTCCCTGTCAGGGCATAACCGCCCTGGTTTGCGCATATTCTGCTCCATCCTGAATGGGGAGTGGAGCCGTTATGATCCTCACCGCCAAGGTCAACTGGAAAAGCCTTTCCGCCGTTCTCTCGCTGGCCGCCGCCTTTGTCCTCTGCTTCGCGGGAGGGCAGATGGAGACACAGGCGGTCTCCGCCACCGTATCAGCCGATGTGCAACAGTCCCACCGGGACTATCTCGCCGCCCTGGGCTGGGAGACGGAGGGCCTGGTTTCCACCGATCAGGTCATCCTCCCGGAGGAATTCACCCCGGAATATGAGGAATATCTGTCCGTCCAGGCGGACGGTGGCTTTGACCTGCTCCCCTATGTGGGCATGACCGTGACCCGGTACACCTACTCTGTCACCAACTACCCCTCCGGTGAGGATGGGGTGCTGGCCGACCTGCTGGTGCTGGACGGGGCGGTGGTGGGCGGGGAGCTCCGCTCCGCCGCACTGGACGGGTTCATGATCGGGCTGGTGCCCCGGGAGCAGGTCAGCTTCTGACCTTACGACCCGGCGGACTTGTGTACCACGATCTGGTTGAACGGGATGACGATGCCCGCCGCATCCAGGGCCCGCTTGGTGTTCTCCATCAGCTCATACTGGCTGGGCCAGTAGTCTCCCGGCTTGCACCAGTAGCGCTCCGTGTAGATCACGGCGCTCTCGCCAAAGCCGGTGATGCGGGCAAAGGGCTCCTCCGGCTCGTGGAGCACCATGGGACAGTCGTTGAGCACCTTCATCATGACCTCCCGCACCTCGGTGATGTCTGCGCCGTAGCTGATGGAGTAGTTCAGGTCGATACGGCGCATCCCGGCCCGGGAGCAGTTGACGATGGTGCCGCTGAAAATGCTGTTGTTGGGGATGATGACCACCCGCCGGTCCAGCGTGCGCAGCTTGGTGTTCAGCAGGCCGATCTCCAGGACGGTGCCCTCGGTGTCTCCCACGCAGATGTACTCATCCACCAGGAAGGGCTTGGTCATGACGAGCATGATGCCCCCAAAGACGTTGGCCAGATAGTCCTGAGCGGCCAGGGCCAGGGCAGCGCCCACGACGCTGACCACCGCCACCAGGGAGGTGACGTCAAAGCCCAGGGTCCCGGCTCCCACCAGAATGACCAGCGCCCAGATCACCACCCGGGTGGCGGAGCGCCAGAATTTGACGGCGGTTGGCTCCAGCTTCATCTTCTCCGCCGTCTTGTCGGTGACCTTCAGCAAAATTTTCGCCACGATGATGCAGATGATAATGGTAGCCACCGCACCTACGGCAGGCCGGGAGATAAACGACCACACGTTTTTCACCCCGTCGATCAGGGACTGGGTGGCGTCCTCCCCCACCAGCTCGGTCAGAGTGTCTACGGCGGTCTCCGCCACGGAGTCCACCATCGCCGCTCTGCCGAATAAGGTCAGGCTCATACAGATTTCTCCCCTTTCAATGGATTCTGTGACCAAGGACCGGCAAATTCCTTTGCCGGTCCTTGGTCAAAAAGATAATTTGCAAAAAAGACGCAGCACAACAAGTTTAGGAAGCCCTCCGCAGGAGTTTTGTTGCGTCAGCAACAAAATAAAATGCAACCGTGCTTTTAGCCGGGCGTGTACCGACAAAAGCACTCAAGGAGGCGACGACTGTGCGAGCGAAGCGAGTGCGGAGAGGAGCCGCACATCGAACCAAATGCTTGCATTTGGTTCGAGAGCCTGTCGTTTTACGACAGGCTCAAAGGACCGGCAAATTTCTTTGCCGGTCCTGAAAAGCCGAGAATCAGAGATTACTCGTTGATGCCGATGACAACACCGGAGCCAACGGTACGGCCGCCCTCACGGATAGCGAAGCGCAGGCCATTCTCAATGGCGATGGGGGTGATCAGCTCCACGTCCATGTCCACGTTATCGCCGGGCATGCACATCTCAACGCCCTCGGGCAGGGTGATGATGCCGGTCACGTCGGTGGTACGGAAATAGAACTGAGGACGATAGTTGTTGAAGAAGGGGGTGTGACGGCCGCCCTCGTCCTTCTTCAGGACGTAAACCTGGCCCTTGAACTTGGTGTGGGGATGGATGGAGCCGGGCTTGCACAGAACCTGGCCACGCTCGATGTCGGTACGGGCGATGCCACGGAGCAGAACGCCGATGTTGTCGCCAGCCTCAGCGAAGTCCAGCAGCTTGCGGAACATCTCCAGGCCGGTGACGACGGAGGTCTTCTTCTCCTCCTCCAGGCCCACGATGTCCACGGACTCGCCCATCTTCACGGTGCCACGCTCCACACGGCCGGTAGCCACGGTGCCACGACCGGTGATGGTGAACACGTCCTCGACGGGCATCAGGAAGGGCAGGTCGGCCTTACGGTCGGGAGTGGGGATATACTCGTCAACGGCGTCCATCAGCTCCTTGATGCAGGCATACTCAGGAGCGTCGGGATCGGTGGACTCGCTGGTCAGAGCGTTCAGAGCGGAGCCCTTGATGATGGGGGTGTCGTCGCCGGGGAACTCGTAGAAGTCCAGAGTCTCACGAACCTCCATCTCCACCAGCTCCAGCAGCTCCTCGTCATCCACCTGATCGCACTTGTTCAGGAACACGACGATATAGGGCACGCCGACCTGACGGGCCAGCAGCAGGTGCTCACGGGTCTGAGCCATAACGCCGTCGGTGGCGGCGATGACCAGGATAGCGCCGTCCATCTGAGCAGCACCGGTGATCATGTTCTTGATATAGTCAGCATGGCCCGGGCAGTCGACGTGGGCATAGTGACGAGCCTCGGTCTCATACTCCACGTGAGCGGTGTTGATGGTGATGCCGCGCTCCTTCTCCTCGGGAGCCTTGTCGATCATGTCATAGGACTCGTACTTGGCCTTGCCGGAGAACGCCAGATACTTGGTGATGGCGGCGGTCAGGGTGGTCTTGCCGTGGTCAACGTGGCCGATGGTGCCGATGTTGACGTGGGGCTTGGAGCGGTCGAACTTTTGCTTAGCCATTTTGAATTTCCTCCTCGTTGGACAAATTCAGATGATAGATAGCGGTTGCAGTTTGTGGCACACTATACGGTCATTGTAACCTAGAGTGCCGGGAAATGCAACACTTTTTTTCCTTTGGGCGATATTTTTAGCCCTTGTGTCCCCGTCCGGCGATGATCTTCTCGGCGATGGACTTGGGCACGTCCACATAGTGGCTGGGCTCCATGGTATACTGTCCACGGCCCTGGGTACGGGAGCGCAGGTCGGTGGCGTAGCCGAACATCTCGGCCAGAGGCACGTTAGCGTCCACCTGGGTGGCGCCGTTCCGGGGCTCCATGCCCTGGATCATGCCACGGCGGCTGTTCAGGTCGCCGATGACGTCGCCGGTGTACTCGTCGGGGGCGGTGACGCAGACCTTCATGATGGGCTCCTGGAGCACCGGGTCGGCCTTGCGCATGGCCTCCTTGAAGGCCATGGAGCCGGCGATCTTGAAGGCCATCTCAGAGGAGTCCACCTCGTGATAGGAGCCGTCGTACAGGGTGACCTTCACGTCCACCACAGGGAACCCGGCCAGCACGCCGGCCTGGAGGGCGCCCTGGATACCGGCGTCCACGGCAGGGATGAACTCCTTGGGGATGGATCCGCCCACCACGGCGTTGACGAACTCGTAGCCCTTGCCGGACTCGTTGGGCTCCACGATGATCTTCACGTGACCATACTGGCCGGAGCCGCCGCTCTGCCGCTTGTACTTGGTCTCCTGATCCACCTTCTTGCGGATGGTCTCCTTGTAGGCCACCTGAGGCGCACCCACGTTGGCCTCCACCTTGAACTCACGGAGCAGCCGATCCACGATGATCTGCAGATGCAGCTCGCCCATACCGGCAATGATGGTCTGGCCGGTCTCGTCGTCGGTGTAGGTCTTGAAGGTGGGATCCTCCTCCGCCAGCTTCACCAGGGCGACGGTCATCTTCTCCTGACCGGCCTTGGTCTTGGGCTCGATGGCCACCCGGATGACGGGGTCTGGGAACTCCATGGACTCCAGGATAATGGGATGCTCGGCGTCACACAGGGTGTCGCCGGTGGTGGTGTTCTTCAGGCCCACGGCGGCGGCGATGTCGCCGGAGTAGACCTGCTCAATATCCTCCCGGTGGTTGGCGTGCATCTGGAGGATGCGGCCCATCCGCTCCCGCTTGCCCTTGGTGCTGTTCTGCACCGCAGCGCCGGAGGTCAGGGTGCCGGAATAGACCCGGAAGAAGGTCAGGCGGCCCACATAGGGGTCGGTCATGATTTTGAAGGCCAGAGCGGAGAAGGGCTCGTCGTCGGAGGACGGACGCTCCTCCTCCTCATCGGTCACCGGGATCACACCCTGGATGGGGGGGATATCGGTGGGGG
>JAJPWY010000054.1 GCA_021205725.1 Clostridiales bacterium | reverse complement strand
TACACTTCCGCAGAAGTGCCTCCCGTGTAATACAAACGTGTAATACAAGAAAGGTAAAGGTGATATTTATCGCGAGAAACGATGGGGTGCATCGCACCACAGTCAGGAACGCCAACCTGACAAAAAACCAAATCGGCAACGTCCAGCGGCACAACGAACGGGAAAAGGAATCCTACGTCAATCAGGACATTGTTCCGGAACGCACCCCGCTGAACGTTCACTTCAAAACACCGTCTGGCTCCTATCAGGAAATTTTTGATGCAATGGTCGAGGAAAAGACCATCTCCACACGTGGGCTGAAAGCTGACGCCTGCCTCTTTGGGGAGCTGATCTTCGATGTCAATTCCGCCTACTTCCACAATCACGGCGGCTATGAGTACGCAAAACAATTCTATGCAGACGCCTATCAAGCCGCCGTGGACATTGTGGGCGGTGAACAGTATATCCTCTCCGCCGTCATGCACGCCGACGAGCGCAACCGGGCCATGTCTGAGGCGCTCGGACAGGACGTGTATCACTACCATCTCCACGTTGTTTATATCCCGGTGGTGGAGAAGCAAATCCTCTGGTCGAAGCGCTGCAAGGACAAGTCCCTGGTCAGCACCGTTAAGGAGACGATCATGCAGGTCAGCAGCAGTAAGAAATGGCTGTCCAAACCTGCGCTGGACGAGGCCGGGAATCCTATCCTACAGAGGAATGGTAAACCGGTATTGAAGAAGTCCTACTCCGTGTTGCAGGACGACTTCTTTCATCACATGAGAGCCGCCGGTTATACCGACGTGGAACGTGGTGAACGTGGCAGCAGCGAGGAGCATCTGACTGTGACCCAGTTCAAGGTCATGCAGGAGGAGAAACGGCTGGAGGGATTGACGGAGCAGATAGAGCGATCCGGTACGGAGCTGGCAACGGTACAACAGCAGCTCACCTTCGGCCATGCAGCAATCCAGCAGATGGAGAGCAGCACCCGCAAGGCAGAGAAAGCCGCCGATGCTGCCGAAAAGAAAATGGCTCAGGCTGAGCAGGCGCTCCGCACACAGTCGATGACTTTCATGAAGATCGATTCGATGGGAAAGAAAACGCTGACCGGCAATATCGCCTTTGCACCCGATGACGCCAAAGAACTCAAGGAGCTTGCCAAGAAGGGCGTGACCGCTGATCGTAGAATATCAGATTTGGAGGATAAGGTTGTTCGTGCCCAAAAGGATATCGATATCTGGAAGCAGCGGTATAAAAAGCTGTTAGATCAGGTTCAGAGCTACCTTGCTGCCGTGCAGAAGGCTCCGGAACGGGTGGCGGACTTTTTGCGAAAGATAATCCAGGAGAGGGACATCCCTCAGAGACGTCAGCCCACCAGGACACAACAACACAGCGTGGAACGGTAGGGCTTCCATGCTTGAATTGAGAAAATCCCCAAATTTCAAATGGAGCAGTCCCGAAATGAACTCCGCTTCATTAAGACTGCTCCCATTTGAAAAATCCCGAAAATGCCAATTCTTGAATCGGGAAAATATCCCACCAAGTGCCACTCTTACAAACTTTTTAGAAATCAGGAGGTAAATTCGATGATAAAAGGCTTATCCAAGCGGGAGAAGGACACGGAGCTGTTTTACAACGCCGCCGACCCTGTTGCCCATATCCGCACACACGATCTTCGGCTGATTAAGCGGCTGGAAGAGTTCAGCAACAAGCACCCCGACCTCTGCCGGATGGTGGAGGACGACGAGTACAATGGGAAATGCTTCGACATTGACCGTTCCAGGGTGTCCATTCGTATTACGGAGCCGTACTCCCAGGAGCGACGGCAGAAGCAGAGCGAGTGGGCAAAGGTGAATGGGTTGAAGGGAAGTATCAGATAGGAAGATCCGAACTCGGCTTGTTCGAAGCGACTGTCTGCCATTACACATATGACGGGCTGACCGTCATCTTAAACCGGCACTACGATGTTGGGACAAATCAATTCTCAAAAAAAGAGACAATTCTGAATCAGGTTATTTGTGCGAGGCGGTCTCAGTATGAGAATGGACAGATTTAGCAGATAGAAGGTAAGATGATGGTTATATCATTATTGAAATTGCCGCTGAAGCTGGTTGCACTGTCGGTGGCGCTGATTGTCACCATTGCAAAGTAGCCGGTATGTTTTGTCCAGCTTTGGGGTGCTTTTCTATATTTTCTCCGGTCTATGCTTCGTGCTTGCCGTTCTTAGTTACTTGATGGGAATCAACACCGGCGCAGAGGCCATCCGGATGCTGACGGTGGGGTTTGCGGTGTTTGTCCTGCCCCTCACTGCCGGATGGGTGAGCGGAGTGGCTAACGCATTGAGTGATTCCCTATGGAGTTTTATAAAGTCTTGACAGCCCTTTTTCTGTCAGAAATAGGCTGACGGGCTCCGAATTTCGAAAGCGTATACGGTATATGATAACAATCCCGCCAGGCCGGAAAAGAGCCTGGCGGGATTTCTAACGCACTGAACCTGCCGGGAAGCAAGGAAGAACAATGAGAGGAAAGGTTCAGTTGTTATTTTGATGCAAGCGCCTTATTGTAGCGTTTGCGCTTCACGATAAGGACAATGCCCAGGGCGCCCAGCAGATAGAGCGCGGCACTTGCGGCGATAGTTGGCATTCTCCAAAGTGCAGTCGGGGTGACGTAATCGACGACATTGCTGTTTGCAACCGTATACAGATACTGGTGAGCAGCCTCCCGCATCAGCAGCTGCCCGGAAGCATTGCTGCTCAGATTGTCGAAGGTTTTCACGCCCCAGCCATACAACAGGGCAGTACCTCCTGCCAGTACGGCCTGCTCGATATCCATAAAGCCGTGTTCCTCGTTGTTATCTGTAAGAACGGTGCCTACAAAGCCCCATTCGTTGCGCAGTACGTTGGTGAGCAGCGCAGTGCTGGCGCCTGCCCAGGTGGTTCCCAGATTGTTGTAGGAGGACATGATCGCGGTCGTGCCGCCTTCCTTCACAGCCATCTCAAAGGGAACCAGATACAGCTCACGCATGGACTGTTCGCTGGCCCAGGTGCACAGGCCGTAGTGCCGCCAGGTCTCCCGCTCATTCAGGGCAAAGTGCTTGATGTAGCAGTACAGCCCGTTGGAGGTGGCAGCCTTTACCACATTGGCGGCCATACTTCCTGCCAGGTAACCGTCCTCCGAGTAATACTCAAAATTCCGTCCGGTAAAGGGATTGCGGTGGGTGTTTGCACCGGGCGCATACCATCCGGAGATGTTCCAGGCAGCAGCTTCCGTGGAGATCGCATCGCCATACTCTGCCGCCAGGTCAACATTCCAGGACGATGCCAGCAGGACCTCTGCGGGATAGGAAACCGTTTCATAGGTACAGGTGCCCATAAAAGCGTCAAAAACGTAGCTCAGAGCAGAGGGGCCATCCATATCATAGGTTTGGGCCTTCCCGACGCTGGTTGCCTCAGCACTGCCCCAGCCGTTGGCGCCCAGCATATTGTACATATCTTCCAAAGTCAGCTGATCCAGCAGGTCATCCCACTGGGGATCGTCGTAATCCAGCCCTGTCATGTCCTTTATGGTAAGGCCGTTATCTGCGCCAAAGGTGGGGGCAACATCGCTGTCATCAATATAGCTGTCGTCAATGACCAGAGCATTGGAAAACGCCTCCAGCTGCTCTGCAGTGGCTTCTTTGCTGGAGCCTTCCACGATCTCCCAGGTATCCCGGTTCAGGTAGTTGATATCTCCGGCCACATCATCGAACTGGTTGTTTGCCGTCACCTGATCGGTAGAACGCTTGCCCATATACTGACAGTTGGCCACACCGGTGGAGGCGCTCTCGTCATCATAAACTACGGTGCTCTCCAGGGTATAGGTGAAAGCGTTGCTGTCCTTAACGGTATGGGAATCTGTACGGAGAGAGATGGTGTAATCTCCTGCCTCCAACACATAGGAGCCGTTGGCGGAATAATAGCGCAGGTCATCATAGGAGGCCATCTGCTCCACAGGCAGCTCGATGGTAACGGTCTGTGACGCGCCCGGCTCCAACAGGTCGGTCTTGGCAAAGCCGCCCAGCACCACGCCGGATTTCTGAATGCCGCTTCCGCCAGTCAGGGAGCTGTAATAGGGTGCGGTGTAGTAGAGCTCTACCACGTCTTTACCAGCCACAGTGCCGGTGTTGGTGACTTCGATTTCATAGGTCAGAGTGTCGCTGGCGGTGATCGCATTGGCATCCGGCGCAGAAACCACATTCCATTCAAAGCTGGTATAGCTCAGGCCATAGCCGAAAGGATACTGCACAACATCATCATAGGTCAAGCCGGACAGCGTTTCACCCTCCCGGCTGGTGTAATCGTAGACCTCTCTGGTCTCGTAATAGCGGTAGCCAACATAGATACCCTCCTGATATTCGATCAGGTAAGCGGAGTGATTCTCGAAGTCGGCGAAGCAGTCAGAGGAATTGGTATACTCATAGGTGTCGAAATTGTAGTAGGAGGGGATGGTCTCCACTGCATAGGGATAGATGTCGGCCAGACGACCGGAAGGATTTACCTCTCCGGTGAGGATGTTGACGATTCCCACGGTCCCCACGTCGCCGGGATCGCCGATCCACAGAGCCGCATCGACTCCCTCATCCTCCAGGAAACCCAGTTCCAGCGCATTGCCGGAGTTGATGAGGACAATGACCGTCTCGAACGTGGCCTCTGCCTGCTCCAGCAGAGACTGCTCTGCGCTGTTTAACTCCAAATAATGCTTCGACTGGTCGGGGGCATAGCTGGTGTAATCGGTCATAATGGTAGGCAGGTCATTGCCTTCCCCGCCCTTCCGGGAAAAGACGATCACAGCGATGTCGGAGAACTCCTTCATGGACTCAAAGGAGCAGTCGCCCACATACTGATAGTCGACCCCCATATCTGCCGCCAGCTCTTCCGTCGCGGGCAATTCCTGAATAGCGAAATCGACAGAAAACGTATTGGCGTCGCCATCGTCAGAGGTATAGAGGGCGACCAGATTTTCGTTGACTTCAAAGCCTGCATTCGTGAAGGCGGTGACGAAGTCGGTCCGGTTTGCCGTATAGCTGCTGCCACCGGAGCCGGTGCCACCAAAAACCAGGTTTACGGAAGAATAACCCAACAGGTTGATTTTCCGGTCAGAGGAGGAAAGCGGCAGTGCGCCGTTGTTTTCCAAAAGGACAGCGCCTTCCTCCTCGATCGTCTGGGCCACGCTCAGACCGTTTGCATAAGAGGCGTCAATTTCGTCTTGATCGGTGCTGCTGCCAGGGAATGCCTTATCCAACGAATCTGGAAACACTCCAAACATCAGCACATCAGCTGTCAATGCCACCACAAGCACTAGTGCAGTCAGTACCGTTAACAGCCGGGTCGGTTTTATACCGCTCTGGTTCTTTCCCATAATTGTGCTCCTTTTCTTTCTTCCGGCGGTGGCCAGCCGCCAGTCTGAACTTGACCGGTCTTGTGAAGAACAGTATAACAATCACAATTTGGAATGGGAAGATGGCAGGCACATCTTGCATTTTGCCAGGCACAACTTGCAGCTTTGTTTTCGCAAAAAGGGGTTTTCACTAGTCTCCGGCTCTGCTATAATTTAGGATCAGAGGGGAGGGATGCGCTGTGATTCGTACTGCGATTATAGAGGACAATCCTGTAGATGCAAGTGAATTATTGCAGCTGCTGCAGCGGTATACAGCAGAAAATGGCGATGTATTTCAAGTGACGTCATATGAAAGTGCGGACAGCTTCCTGGCGCAATACCAACCCTACGACCTGATTTTTATGGATATTGAGCTTCCGGGACAAAACGGTATGGATGCAGCCCGAAGGCTCCGACAGAAGGACACATTGGCGACCCTGATTTTTATTACCAATATGGCCCAGTATGCCCTTCATGGTTATGAAGTGGATGCGCTTGATTTCATCCTGAAGCCGGTGCAATATGCGACCCTTTCCATGAAGCTGAAAAAAGCGCTCAGAAATATTCGAACGCACAGCGATGTCCAGCTGAACCTGATGACAACATCCGGTTTTTTGCGAATATCCGCCTCCGAGGTGCTTTATGTGGAGGTGCGCAAACACTATCTGACCTATTATACAGAGACAGATACTTACACAGCGCGTGGAGCAATGAAAAGCGCAGAGCAGGAACTGAATCCGCTTCATTTTGTGCGATGCAATAACTGCTATCTGGTCAATCTCCGCCATGTAAGAGCAGTCCAGGGCAATGATATTGTGGTAGGTACAGTTTCGTTACAAATGAGCCGCTCACGACGGGCGGATTTCCTGCGGCAGCTTGCCGACTATCTGGGAGGGAGTCTGTTATGAGTTTTATCGTGGAGCCGCTTCAGTTCACTGCAGAGCTTGTGCTGGCTGAACTGATGTTCTTTTTTTGGCTTGAAAAGCGCAACAGGTGGTGGCTGCGCCTGGCTGTGGCACTGGCAGTCCTGCTGCTGGCGTCCCTTTGCTGGCCGGCCACCTGGGATGGCGCTGTGAAAATCATAAAATATTTTTTGGTATATGCGATCTCTGTGGTGGGTATGTGGAGCATATTTTGCATCTCGTTTTGGGAGGCGCTCTACCGCAGTGCTGCGGCATATGCGGCCCAGCATCTTGCCTATCAGGCGGTTTTTCTGTTTGGGTCTGTAATTTATACACTCTTGGGCGTGAGAAGCGAGCTGCTTTGGCAGGCTTCCGGTCTGGTGTTTTACCTTTTGGTCTATTGTATCGTTTACCTGTGCTTTGCCCGACGGATTCGCAGGGATGGATTATATGGACTGAATAACCGGTTCCTCTCATGCTTTGTCCTGATTACGCTTTTTTTGGTGCTCGTACTCAACTATATGCGGACGTTATATTTGCCTTTGGAGGATCGGTATACCTACCTGATCACCGGCCTATATGCTATCATCGGGTGTGTGTTCGCCCTTTTTATCCAGGCTGGGCTGTTTCAACGCTCCAAGCTGGAACAGAAGCTGGATATCACAGAGCATCTGCTTCACAGTCGGCAGGAACAGCTGAAGATCTCGGAAGAGACCATCCAGTGCATCAACCTCAAATGCCACGATTTAAAACATCAGCTGTCAGCATTGCGCCAACGGACCTATGACCCGAATTCGCAGGTCGCATTAGAGGAAATTGAATCGGCTGTTCTGATATACGATTCCATTGTAAAAACCGGAAATCGGGCGCTGGATGTGATCCTGACAGAAAAGAGCCTGATCTGTGAGAAGAACCATATCAGGCTGACCTGTATGGTAGATGGGACCGGACTCGCCTCCATTCGGGAGACGGATCTATATTCCATTTTCGGTAATATCCTGGATAACGCCATGGAAAGCGTTTTGAAATTGCCTGAACCGGAATTGCGCACCATAGGGCTGACAGTTCGCCAAACCGGGAACATGCTGCTCATACATACTGAAAATTATTTTGACCATCCTGTTACCATGGTCAATGGCTTGCCCGCGACCACAAAAGAGGATGCCCGCTTTCACGGCTTTGGTATGGAGAGCGTTCAGCTGTTGGCAAAACGGTATAATGGAACACTTTCCGTTGTAATTGACGGTCAAATTTTCAACGTGAATATTATGATCCCTGTTCCATAGCAGACGCCCTACCTGGCCTGACAACAGGAGCAACACCATAATACCAACAGGTAACAAGAAATCGGCACGAAGGTCACAGATCAGTGACCCTCGTGCCGATTTCTCTGCTCAAGTATTGTACGAGACATTGCTTAACCGAGCAACGGCTCCACCACCGACAGTGCGATGATGAAGAAAAACGCAATGACAATATCGTATAGAACAACGCCAATGACCCGCAGGGTCGGGTGGCTGCTCTGTGTCAACGGCAGATGTGCCTGTACATTGCAGTAATTCGCAGAAAACAGAACGACACAAAGCCCCATCAGGATCACGGTAATACGGTTCAACAGTAAAATGGAAGGGGTGGCGTTTTCTACTTCTATTCCGGTTCCAATAAAGATTAGGAACGCATAGCCCAGCAGCGCAACCGAAGATTGTTGCTCAATCAGCTAGTCCATGTGTCCCCGCCATATTCCTGGCATACTGCTCCAATTCACCAGAAAACACCAAGTTAGCATAGGTCACAGGCTCATTATAAATCAGCCAGTCGATTTCTGTCTGCATTGGGACGGTGGGGCAAATCTCATCGTCCACCCCTGGGGTGTAGATACTGATTTGGCTACCATCCGTGTACCTGATCTCAACGCTGGCAGTGTCGACATTAAATCGGCAGGAAAGTAATTTCTTCATTTTCAGGACTCCTTTGCAATTTGAGTATAGTTCCGCTATCCAATCCATCCCGTCTATCACAGCAGCTTTCAACAGAACCAGCCAGGTAGCTGCCTGGCTGGGAGGTGGTGGGTGATCTGTTGTTGTCCGCAGCCCTGGGACGCTGTGGACAAGGAGCAGGTAGGCAGCAAATTCGTTTTTCGTGGCACGGTCAGAAATGCGTGTTTTGGAACAATAGGACGAGGAAAAAGCCAATATGAAGGGAAAACTGGACGAAAAGCGCAAAATCACTCAGCTTTCCTGATTGCAGTATTGAGCCTTTGAAGTTCAGCAAGCGCTGATTCTCCACAAAAATCGAATCAATGCAGTTCAAAACCCCGGAAGCGTACCGTTTCCGGGGTTTTCCCTGTCTGAGCTCCCTTGCGTCAGCCTCCGCCACTGATTCTGACAGAAGGCTACAAAACCGGCCCTGGCACAGAGCCAGAGCCGGTTTGTCATGCACGATTTAAGTCCAACAGACCACCATCAGCAGGATGATGAGTCCCAGGACAACGATATAGATCAGTCCGACGCACAGGGCGGCACCCATGGCACCCAGGGCGTAGCCCAGCTGCTCCCGGAGGGTGGGGGGCTGATCCTCCCAGGGAGGGGGCTCCTTTTTGGAAGCCTCCTCCGCCTCCCGCTCATGCCGCAATGTGGACGGCATATGCCCGAACATGGAGGGTCGGGTGACGCCGCTCATGTCCGCTATGGTGCGTCCGTCGTCCTCGCCGTCCCAGAAATCGCTTTTGCGCCTGCTCATTCGTCGTACAGGTGGCAGACCACATAGTGTCCCGGCTCGATCTCACGCTGGATGGGTGCCTCTGTCTTGCACTTCTCCATGCAGTTGGCGCAGCGGGTGTGGAACTTGCAGCCGGAGGGCGGATTGGCCGGGGAGGGGATGGAGCCCTCCAGCACGATGCGGTTCATCTTCACCGTGGGATCTGGGACGGGGATGGCGGAGAACAGCGCCTTGGTGTAGGGGTGCAGGGGGTTGCGGAAGATGTCCGCCGTGTCGCCGTACTCCACCAGGTTGCCCAGATACATGACGCCCACCGAGTCGGAGATATGCTCCACCACGGATAGGTCATGGGAGATGAACAGATAGGTCAGCTGACGCTCCTCCTGGAGCTTTTTCAGCAGGTTGATGATCTGTGCCTGGATGGACACATCCAGGGCGGAGACCGGCTCGTCGCAGACCACAAACTCCGGGTTCAGGGCCAGGGCCCGGGCGATGCAGATACGCTGCCGCTGGCCGCCGGAGAACTCATGGGGATACCGATCCTTGTGGAAGGGCTGGAGGCCGCACTCGTCCATGACCTGGTCGATGTAGTCGTCAAACTCCTCCTTGGGCACCAGGTTGTGTTCCCGGACGGCCTCGCCGATGATCTCGCTGACAGGCATACGGGGGGACAGGCTGGAGAAGGGATCCTGGAAGATGATCTGCATCTTGGTGCGCATGGGGCGCATCTCCTGGGGAGTCAGGTCATAGACCTCCTGGCCGTTGAACAGCACCTGGCCGCCGGTCTTAGAACCGGCCAGCCGGAGAATGGTACGTCCGCAGGTGGTCTTGCCGCAGCCGGACTCGCCCACCAGACCCATGGTGGTGCCCCGCTTCAGATTGAAGGTGACGCCGTCCACGGCCTTGACGTGGCCCACCACGTGGGAGATCATGCCGCCCTTGATGGGGAAATACTTTTTCAGATTGTTGACCATCAGGATGTACTGAGGGTCATAGACTACCGGCTCATAGTCCAAGGCCTCGTCGTTCTTTTTGCCCTTCTTCTCATCGCCGGGCTGCTGAGAAACGCCCTTGGAGACACGCTCCACCCGCTTCTCATGTTCTTCCTGCATCCGATTGGGGTCTTTTTCAGGGTGATTTCTGCCGAACGCATCGCCCATACCGCTTCCAATTGCCATTACGCCTCGCCTCTCTCTTTCTTGTCGTAGTAGCGATAGCAGCTGACCTTATGGGTGGGGGACAGGCTGATCTCGCAGGGATAGGCCCCGTTGCAGCCCTCTACGCACATCTCGCAGCGATCCTTGAAATAGCAGTAGTTGGGCATGTTGATGGGGTTGGGGACCTTGCCGGGGATGGAGTACAGCTCGTCCACCTGCTTGCCCACCACGGGCTTGGAGGCCATCAGTCCGATGGTATAGGGGTGGGCGGGATGGGCGAAGATCTCCTCGGCGGTGCCCTTTTCCACGATACGGCCGGAGTACATGACCACCACGTAGTCCGCCATCTCCGCAATGACGCCCAGGTCATGGGTGATGAACATGATGGAGGAGTTGATCTTGTCCTTCAGCTGCCGCAGCAGGTCCAGGATCTGGGCCTGGATGGTCACGTCCAGAGCGGTGGTAGGCTCGTCGGCGATGATGATCTTGGGGTTGCACGCCAGAGCCATGGCGATCATGACACGCTGGCGCATACCGCCGGAGAGCTCATGGGGGTACATATTGTACACGCCCTCGCTGTTGGCGATGCCCACCATCTCCAGCAGCTCGATGGTACGGGCCTTGATGTCCTCCTTGCTCTTGCCCTCGCCGTCATGGAGGGCGATGACCTCGTTCACCTGGGCGCCGATCTTAAAGACCGGGTTCAGGGAGGTCATGGGCTCCTGGAAGATCATGGAGATGAAGTTGCCGCGGAGAGACTGCATCTTCTCCTCAGGGATCTTGGCGATATCATAGGCCTTGTCCCCCAGATTCAGGCGGATCTCGCCCTCCACGACCTGGCCCTGGGGCCGCTGTAGCAGTTGCATCAGGGAGAGACTGGTCACCGACTTGCCGCAGCCGGACTCGCCCACGACGCCCACCGTCTTGCCGATGGGCACGTCGAAGCTGACGCCGTCCACGCTCTTGACGGTTCCTGCGTCGGTGAAGAAGCAGCTGTGCAGGTTATCGAATTCCACCGCATTGTTGGGGTCGTGCATGGTGGTCAGGTATTCAGACTCGGGAACGTGCTTGCGCTTGCGCTTTTTCTCCAGCTCCTGGGTGATCTTCCGGTTTGCCTTGGAGATGCGCCGGGACTCCTTCGCAGAAAGGTAGCCTTCCGCTTTTTTCTTTGCCATTCTCTTCTACCTCCCTTTACCGTTTCATCTTGGGATCGAAGGCGTCACGGAGACCGTCGCCCACGAAGTTGAAGCCCAGCACGGTGATCAGCAGGCAGACACCTGCGGGAATCCAGATGAACCAGTAGTTGGTCATGACGTAGGTGCTGTTGACATCGTTGATGATGTTGCCCCAGGAGGCGAAGGGGAACTTGACGCCCAGGCCCAGGAAGGACAGGGTCGCCTCGGTGATGATGGTGCTGCCCAGCATCATGGTGCAGGAGACGATCAGCTGCGGCATAACGTTGGGGATCAGGTGCCGGAAGATCCGGCGGGAGGTGCGGATGCCGCAGGCCTCGGTAGCCATCATGAACTCCTGCTCACGGAGAGAGAGGATCTGTCCACGAACCATACGGGCGATGGAGGGCCAGCTCAGGAAGCCCAGCAGCAGCATCAGGAAGAGCATCCGGATCTGTGCGTCCACGTTCATGGCGTCCATGGCTGCGCCCAGAATGATCATCAGCGGGGTAGACGGGATGCAGTAGAACACGTCCACGATACGCATAATCAGGTTGTCCACCCAGCCGCCGAAGTAGCCGGAGACGCCGCCCAAGATGATGCCCAGGACGCCTGCGATCAGCACGACGATAAAGCCGATGACCAGGGACACCCGGCCGCCGTACATCAGACGGGTCAGCATATCCATGCCGTTCCGGTCGGTGCCCAGCCAGTGGGACGTGGAGGGATAGGAGTAGGCGTCATAGACGTAGGTCTCCGTCTCCTGGTTCACGTTCCAGCTGTCGGTGAAGGCCGCATAGCTGACCTCATAGGTGTAGGTCTCGCCGTCGGCGTCGGTAAAGACGAACTCCTCCTCATCGTTTTCGATGCACTCCTGGAGTTCCTCCTTGAAGGCCCGGGTGAGGGTGACGCCGTTCTCGGTGGCAGTGACCACGAAGCGACTGATATAGGCGATCACCGTGCCGTCCTGGCCGATATTGCCGTCCTCGTCCATGGTGTAGGTAGCGCCGTCGGCCTCAAAGGTGGTCTCCCCGTTGACGTAGGCCAGCATGGCAGCGTACTTCACATTGAAGCTCAGGCTGCCGCTCTCCTCGTTGATGATATCCTTGTAGGCCATGGCCAGGAGGGTGCCGTCGGAGTAGACGGAGAAAAAGTCCTCGCCCTCGCACACGGCGTCATAGGTCACGTCCTTGTAGTCGAAGGTGAAGTCCTCCGCCCCGTTGGTGCTGTTGTAGCCCAGCAGGAAGTAGGCCTGAACAGTGGTGCTGAACTCCTGATCGTCAGCCACAGCATAGCGGAAATCGTCGTTCTGTACCACACCGGCGTACTGTTTGGTCTGATACTCATAGGTGTAGAACTGCTCGTTCTCGTCATAGGGGCTGATCCAGCCGCCCACAAAGGAGAACAGGAACATGGCGATCAGCATGACCAGGCCCACCATGGCCAGCCGGTTCCGGAAGAACCGCTTTGCCACCATGGCCCCGGGGGTCAGTACCTTGACCCGGCGGTCGTCGTTCAGGGAATACTGCTGTTCCTCCTGAGCAGGAGTAACCTCATCCTTGCGCTCGTCTTTCTTGTTTTCGCTCATGGTTTACTCCTCCTCTCTTATGCGGCCACACGGACACGGGGATCGACCAGACCGTACACAATGTCAGTGAGCAGGTTGCAGGCCAGGGTCAGAACAGCCAGGAAGCACATATAGAACATACTGAAGGGGATGTCGCCCGCCACCATCGCCTGGTAGGAGGTGTAGCCGATACCGGGGATGGAGAACAGGGTCTCGGTGATCAGTGCGCCGGAGAACAGACCGGGAAGGGAGCCGCCGATGATGGTCACCAGGGGGATCAGGGTGTTGCGGAAGGCGTGCTTAAAGATGACCTTCCCCTCGCTCAGGCCCTTGGCCCGGGCGGTACGGATGTAGTCGGCGTTGAGCACCTCCAGCATATTGGTGCGGGTGTAACGCATCAGGGAGCCGATGGAGATGATGACCAGGGTGGCGATGGGCAGCACCAGATGGTGGGCCATATCCCAGAACTGGCCCCAGGAGTCCAGCTGCGCATAGTCGCGGCCCACCAGTCCGGTCAGGTCGAACCAGCCCAGATTGACGGAGAACACCAGCTTGAGCAGGGCCGCAAAGAAGAAGGTGGGCAGGGACATACCGATCAGTGCTATCGTCGTGATGGCATAATCTGTCCGGGAGTACTGCCGCACGGCGGCGATGACGCCCAGGGGGATGGCGATGACCAGCTCCAGAACAAAGGAGATACCGGCCATGACCACGGAGACGCCGATGACCTCGGCAAACTTCTCGGTGACGGGAACGGTGAACTTCCAGCTGTCGCCGAACTCGCCCTGGATGGCGTTGGCGCACCAGCTCAGGAAGCCGGGGACGATGCCCTTGTCCAGGCCGTACTGGGCGTTGAGCTGCTCCAGCCACTCCTCATAGCTCTTGGAGCCGGGAGCGGTGGCCCGCTGCTGCGCCATGGATTCCACATAGGAGGTGGGCAGGCACCGCATCAGCACATAGATGATGAAGGCCACCAGAATGAGGATCACCACAGACAACAGGATTCGTTTGATTACGTACTTGGTCATACTCTGCTGCATAAACGTACTCCCCTTCCCTTTCTCTTTTTCTCCGCAGACCCGGGGATGTCTGCGGGTGCTTTTTCGCTGTAGCGTGCTGAAACTCCAAAAGCGCAAAGGAGCCGTTCCAAGGCTCTGGAGCGGCTCCTTTGCGCTTGCAGATGTTTCTTTTTTGCAGGGGCGGCGGCGAACCGCCGCCCCTGCCTCCTGACCCCCGATTGGGGGTCAGGGTCTTGTCAGTGCAGGGAGGAAGCTCAGTTCATCTCGATGAGATAGACCTCAGCCATCCAGCTCCAGTACGGGGTCATATCGGGAGTGATGGTGTCGGTGTTGACCCGCTCGGTGGAGACGATGTAGTTCTCGCTCCGCTGATAGACAGGAACCTCAACGCCCCAGTCCAGGATGATCTCCATGGCGCTCTTGTACAGGGTCTTCCGGAAGGTCTGGTCGGTGGACTGACGGGCAGTCATGATCAGCTCATCCAGTTCGTCGTCGTCGATGCAGTAGTAGTTGGTGGAGCCCTCGCTGTGATACAGCTGATACATATCGGGATCGGTGGAAGCCTGCCAGGCAGCAACCCACATGTCGGCCTCGCCGGACTGATACGCAGCGTACAGCTCGGAGGCGTTGGCGTGGTCGTTGATGTCCAGGGTGATGCCGATGGTGGCCAGCGCGTCAGAGGCGTTGCTCAGCAGCAGGAAGGAGGGGTGGTCGCCGGTGCCGGAACCGCCGATGTGGATGGTGTAGGTCAGGGAAGCGCCCTCGGGAGCGGCGGTGACGACGCCGTTCTCCACGGTGTAGCCAGCAGCCTCAAAGTACTCCAGAGCGGTCTCCAGAGCGGCAGCGTACTTCTCATCCACGCTCATGTCGTCGGTGTAGATGGCGTTGCCCTCCAGGTCGGTGGAGTAGCAGACCTGATAGCCGTCGTCAG
Source organism: Clostridiales bacterium (assembly GCA_021205725.1). Classification (GTDB taxonomy): domain Bacteria; phylum Bacillota; class Clostridia; order Oscillospirales; family Oscillospiraceae; genus Onthomonas. The sequence continues at coordinate 26,604 of JAJPWY010000054.1, read as the reverse complement.
TGACCTGAGGAGCGGCCCAGCTGGTGCTGGAGATGGGGTAGTTGATGACGGAAGCGGTCTCGCCATAGTAGGAGTCAACAGACTCGTCACGATAGACGGAGAAGATGGTGGCAAAGGCCTTGCGCAGGTTCTTGGACTCCTCGGAGGAGGGATCGTCGCCCACCTTCACGTTGTCAGCGCAGATGCCGATGTAGCCGTAGCCGCGGAAGTCATACAGATAGGTGGTCAGCACGTCGCCTTCCAGCTCGCCGTTGGAGTTGTAGGTCTTAATCTCGGCAGCGCGCTCGGCGGAGTAGGAGGGGTCGGCGATATCAACGGTGCCGGTGACGACAGCGGTGATCTTATCGTCCTCAGAGGTGATCTCCTGGAAGTTCAGATACTTGGTCTTGGCTTCGCCCAGGAAGTAGTAGGGGTTGGCTTCCATGTACACGACGCCGTTGGAGTAGTCGTTGAACATGTAGGGGCCGGCGCCCATGGGGGCGGAGGTCTTCTCCTTGATGGCGCTCAGGTCGCCCTTGGTGAAACCGAAGGAGTGGTTGTCATAGTCATACAGGCTCTCATCGCCATAGTAGGCCATGGGAACAATGGGAATCTCCAGGTAATAGATGAAGGTGGCGTCCAGCTCAGAGGTGGTGACCTCCATGCTGTAGTCGCCGGTGCGGACGATGCCCTCGATGTAGTCGGCGGACTCGCCGGTCTCGATACCGACGGTGTAGCTGTCATAGTCCTCCATCAGATCGAACAGGGAGGAACCGGCAGTCTCGGTGTCGGACAGGGAGGAATAGTCGCTGGCATAGGACTCGACCAGCAGGTTCCAGAAGTCCTCAGCGGTGGCGTCCTCAGCCAGACCGTCAAAGCCCCAGGCGGAAGCGGCGGTAGCCACATCGTCAGAGTCAGCGGCATAACCGGCGTCTGCGCAGTAGTCCACGATCTCCTGAGCGAAGGCGATACCGGCCTGAGTCAGATCGGCCCAGAAGGCGGTCTGAGTGGCCTCATCCCAATAGGTGTAGTCGGTGTTGTCCTCACCGGCGGCAACCAACAGATCGAACAGGGTGCTCATGCCGGAACGGTAGGCATCCAGGCCCACGATGGGGGCGGAGTACATGGTGGTGGAACCGTCATAGGTGGGGTCCAGGAACACATACATGGTGAAGATCACGTCGTCGATGTCGGCATAGGTGCCGTCGGAGAACTGGATGTCCTCCCGCATGACGATGCTGTAGGTGACGGTGCCGTCATCGTTCTCGGTGATGGTGATGTCGGCGGGGCCATAGTAGGTGTAGTCGGTGCCGTTGTAGGAACGGGTCTCGCCCTCGATGCCGTTGAGGACAGGCTCGCCCACACGGTCGCCGCTCATCAGATACAGCTGGGTCATATCGGTGACGTTGACGTCGTCCACGCTGGAGGCGAAGAACGGGGAGAACTTCTGCTCCAGGCCGGTGACGCTGGCCACCAGGGTATCGTTCCCGCTGGAGCTGGTCTCCTCGGTGGTGGTGTCGTCGGTAGCCTCGGCGTCGTCAGTGGCCTCAGCGTCTTCGGTGGCATCGGCGTCATCGGTGGCGGTGGTGTCATCGGTGCTCGTCGTGTCAGTGGAGTCGCTGCTGCTGCCGCAGGCTGCCATGGACAGAACCATCATCAGCGCCAGAAGCAGTGCAAGCAGTTTCTTGACATGTTTCATTTTTGCTTCCTCCTTGTTAATTTGCAGTCCCCCGCCTCCAGGAAGCGCCCTCTTCTGTGCACTCCTTCCGGTCGGTAGTACTGTTCTGTTTCATCATACCGCTTTTTCGGTCATTTGTCAATTTCTTTGTAAAGTTTTCGGAAATTTTCTTAAATTCCGTCAGCTTTTTCCCATTGCAGTTTGGAAAGTGCCCGTTTTGTCAGGAGAATCCCGGAAAACGCCAGTATTTCCAAACCGAAGAAGCAAATCACCGGCAGAAAAGTTTCACCCTCCCCGGCGAAGAGCAGCCCCAGCAGCTCTCCCAGGGCGGTCACGGCGCACCCAACGGCGGCGACGACGGCCCGCCGGGGGATGCGCCCCGCCGTCTCGTCGTAGACATAGGCCCGGAGGGGGTCGCCTCCCGCCGCCAGGCGGATGACGCCCCACCCCAGACTGACGGAGGCCGCCAGCTGGACTGCATAGGGCAGCACGGCGTAGGCCCGATTCTCCATCCCGGTGCCGGAGATGCAGCCCGCAGCGATGGTGGCGGCGAAGGACACCGCCCACAGAATCACCAGCTCCGCCATGGCCCGGAGGCGGCTCTTGCCCCGGTTCTGGTAGGCGTAATGGCTGCCGGTGTAGACGTACTCTCCGGTGGCGGTCTGCTGGAACTCGTCGGTGTGGGCGTTGACGCCCCATTTTCGCCGTGCCATGTCAGTCGATGCCCGTCAGGTCAAAGTTTGCCAGCCACTCCCGGGCGGCCTGGCACACCCCACGGAGGCAGCTCTCCTCAAAGGGGCTCTCCAGTCCGGCGTTTTTCAGCAGGTCGGTGAAGGTGGCGCTGCCTCCCTGGACGGCGTAGGCCATATAGTGCTGCCAGGCGTCGGGCAGATCCTTCTGGATCATGGCCCAGAACTGGAGGGACACCGTCTGGGCCAGGCAGTAGTCGATATAGTAGAAGGGGGAGGAATAGATGTGGTGCTGCCGCTGCCAGCCCTCGCCCTCGGCATAGAAGGGGATGTCGCCGTCCAGCCGCATCCAGGGCATATAGACCCCCAGCAGCTCCTTCCACACCCCATGCCGCTGGGCGGGGGTCAGGTCCGGCTGCTCGTAGACGATGTGCTGGAAGTGGTCCACCATGGTGCCGTAGGGGATGAAGGTCAGGGCGCTGGCCAGATGGCTGTAGTAGAACTTCCGGGTGTCCTTCCCGAAGAAGCCCTCTGCCCAGGGCCAGGCGAAGAACTCCATGGACATGGAGTGAACCTCGCAGGCCTCCATACTGGGCCAGCCGTAGGACATGGGAACCCGCTTCCGGTTCAAATACCCGGCAAAGGCGTGGCCCGCCTCGTGGGTGACCACCTCCACGTCCCCCTGGGTGCCGTTGAAGTTGGCGAAGATGAAGGGCACCTCATAGTCCGGGATGCTGGTGCAGTAACCGCCCCCGGCCTTGCCCTCGGTGCTGAGTACGTCCAGCAGCTCCCCGTCCAGCATGGTGTTGAAGAACTCGCTGGTCTCCGGGCTCAGCTCGTCGTAGAACTTTTTGCCCTGGGCCAGGATGTCCTCCGCCGACCCCTGGGGCCGGGGGTTGCCGGAGCGGAACTCCAGCTCGTTGTCCGCAAAGCTCATGGGGTATTCCTTCCCCAGCCGCTTTGCCTGCTCCTGGTAAATGCTGTCCGCTACAGGCACCAGGTACTTGACCACGGCGGCCCGGAATTTCTCCACGTCCTCCTTGGTGTAGCAGTTGCGGCCCATGCGGTAATAGCCCAGGGTGGTGTAGCCCTCGTAGCCCATCTTTTTGCCCATGGTGTCCCGGAGATGAACGAGCTTGTCATAGATGTCGTCCATCTGGGCCTGGTGCTCCTTGTACCACCGGCCCTCCGCTTTCCAGGCGGCCAGACGGCGGTCATCGTCCGGGTCGCTCTTGAAGGGGGTCATCTGGCTCAGGGTGTACACGCCCCCCTCAAAGGGGATCTGGGCGGAGGCCAGCAGCTTTTCGTATTCCTGGGTCAGATCGTTCTCCTGCTGCAATTCAGGGACGATCTCCGGTGAGAAGGACTTGAGCTGAATTTCGGCGTTGGTGAACATCAGCTCGCCGTACTCTGCGGCGAAGTCCGCCCGGAAGGGACTGGACAGCATAGCCATCGTCCACTCCTGGCTCACCGCCTGGAGCTCCGGCATGGCGGCGTTCCAGAACTTCTCCTCCCCGTCGTAAAAAGCGTCCCGGGTGTCGATGGAGTGGCGGATGCTGGCCAGGGTCGCCTGGGTAGCGACGTGCTTTGTCATCGTCTCGTTCTCCAGAAAGACCTGCTTCGCCGTCTCGTAGTTCTTCGCCTGCTTCAGCCGCTCTGTCAGGGCCGCCTGCTCCTGTTTCAGCGCCTCCAGGTTCGGGCGCTCATAGGGCATTTCCGAAAATTTCAATTTGATTCCCTCCATCAGTGGTCTGCCGCCCGTTCGGCGGCACATGATAGGGAGATTATACTTCACTTCACCGCATTTTGCAAGTAAAGCGGGGGAGGGTTTCAGAGGGGGATATTGCCTCCTTTTGGGGGGAAGTTTTGCCCGACAGATAAAGGTCTTTCTACGAGTTCGCCGGGAGGCTTCTGTTAAATGGAAGTGCGTGCTGCACCCCTCAGTCGCCTTACGGCGACAGCTCCCCTTTCAGGGGAGCCAAAAAGCGGCGCAGCCCCGTCGAAGGAGCTGCGCCGCAGGTCGCTGTATTTCGTTTTTTGCTTACGCCTTGGCGTAGTAGTTGATGAGGCACCCGGCCAGGACGATGTCCCGCTCCTCCCGGGTCATGCCGGGGAGTCGGAGGGTGACGGTTTTCTCGCCCTCCTTCTGGTAAAGGGTCGCCTCGATCTCCTCCCCGTCCCCTTCCAGCAGGGCCTTGATGCCGGGGATGTACAGCCGGTCGCCGGGCTGGATGTTCAGCTCCGCCAGACCGTCCACGATAAAGGGCAGCATGCCCCAGTTGACCACGTTGGAGCGGTAACGCTTGGTGGCGTACTCGGCGGCCAGGTTGGCCACGCCCCCCAGCACCCGCTGGCAGGAGGCGGCCTGCTCCCGAGCGGAGCCGTCGCCGGGCTTGAGGGCCATGACCAGAGAGCCCAGGCCGGTGGTCTCCGGGTCGCAGCCGTCCAGGGCCTCCTTCACCTTGGCGGTGGACTTGCCCGCCTGACGCTGCTTCTCCACCTTCTGGATGGCCTTGGCCCGGCCCACATAGGCGGGATCCTTCCGGCTCAGGGCAAACTCCGCCAGGCCCAGGGGGTTGGAGCGGTAGGAGGAGGTCTCCCCGGAGGGGATGAGCTCGTCGGTGGTGGTCACCGGGTCATAGATGGCGGAGGCCACGGTGAGCATCAGGTTCTCCGGCATGGCGATCTGGGCGGGCCAGTCGGTGATGTTGGGGCCAAAGACCAGCTCCGTCTCCGGCTGGGGGTTGCCCACACCGAAGTAGACCCGGCTCTTGTAGGCGGAGTCGTCGTAGTGATAGCTCTCGTCCGGCTTATCCTCCGGGATGCTGTCCAGCTCGAAGGCGGAGGTGAGCACGCCGCCGTTCAGGGCGGTGGCGGCGATGGAGCGGGCGTCCATCAGGGCCACATAGGACAGCTGGCCGTTGCCGGGCTTGGAGCCCTCCCGGTTGGGGAAGTTCCGGGTGGAGTGACGGATGGAGAAGCCGCCGTTGGCGGGCACGTCGCCTGCGCCGAAGCAGGGGCCGCAGAAGCAGGACCGGATGGAGGCCCCGGCGGCCATCAGGTCGGAGATGGCCCCCTGACGGGTCAGCTCCTGGAAGATGGGCATGGAGCCGGGGTAGCAGGAGAGCCAGAAGGACTGGCTGCCGATGGAGCTGCCCTTCAAAATCTCCGAGGCCCGGAGCAGGTTCTGATAGGTGCCGCCGGAGCAGCCGGCGATGACCGCCTGATCCACGTAGAATTTCCCGTCCTTCACCTTGCTCAGCAGGGAGGGCACCTTGTCCATCCCCAGCTGGCGGCGGGCGGTCTCCTCCGTCTCTGCCAGGATGTCGGTCATGTTGGCCTTGAACTGCTTGATGGTGTAGGCGTTGGAGGGGTGGAAGGGCAGGGCGATCATGGGCTCCACCAGGCTCAGATCCACCAAAATCACGTCGTCGTAATAGGCGCCCTCCCCCGGCATCAGGCGGCGGTAGTCCCCGCCCCGGCCCAGGAGGGTGAGATAGTCCCGGGTGGTCTCGTCGGTGGCCCAGACGGAGGAGAGGCAGGAGGTCTCGGTGGTCATCACGTCGATGCCGCAGCGGTAGTCCATGGAGAGGCTGGCCACACCGGGGCCAAAGAACTCCATGACAGCGTTTTTCACCACGCCCTTGGTGAAGGTCTTGCCGATAATGGCCAGGGCCACGTCCTGAGGGCCCACCCCCGGCCGGGGCGCACCGGTGAGGTAGACGGCCACCACACGGGGATAGGAGATGTCATAGGTCTTGTTCAGCAGCTGCTTCACCAGCTCCGGGCCGCCCTCGCCGATGGCCATGGTGCCGAAGGCGCCGTAGCGGGTGTGGGAGTCGGAGCCGAGGATCATCTTGCCGCTGCCGGCGTACCGCTCCCGCATATAGGAGTGGATGACCGCCTGGTGGGCGGGGACGAACTCGCCGCCGTACTTTTTGGCGGCGGAGAGGCCGAACACGTGGTCGTCCTCGTTGATGGTGCCGCCCACGGCGCACAGGGAGTTGTGGCAGTTGGTCAGCACATAGGGCAGGGGGAACCGCTCCAGCCCGGAGGCCCGGGCAGTCTGGATAATGCCCACATAGGTGATGTCATGGGAGGCCATGGCGTCGAATTTGATCTTCAGCTCCTCCATGTCCGGGGAGGTGTTGTGGCTGCTGAGGATGCCGTAGGAGATGGTCTTCTTTTTGGCCTCCTCCACGGGATACAGCTCCGCCCCCTCGCTGAGGGGGACGAAGGTGCCGCCGGTAAAGTATGCGCCGGAGCTCAGTACGTTGATCATGGGGATACCTCCAGTTCAAACAAAGACGCAGAGGGGCGGGACGGCCCCGTCGCCGTCTCCCTGCTCTACGCCACATTTTTCAGCTCAGCCGCCCATACAGCACAGGCGACTGAAAATAATATAACAGCATCCGTTCAAAAACACAAGAGCCGGAACCTTTTTCGTGAAAAAGCCGGGAATGGAGCCGGTTTTCTCTCCCCGGATTGGGGAAATAGCCGTTCTTACCGGGCCGCTCCCCCTCCCCCGGCCAACTCCCGGAGGGCCTCCGGTGGGAGGAAAAACTTCGCCGTAAAGGGGTCGATCACCACTCCGCCGCATCGGGGGTCGTTCAGACAGGCGGCGGCAAAGGCAGGAGTCGCCAGATGCAGGAAAGCGAACCGCTCCCCGTACTCGTTGGCAATCTGGGTCTGGGCGGAAAAGGCCGGGAACAGAACGGCGTTCTCCGGGCCGGGGATGGTGTCCGGGCAGAACCCCTGGCCGCCGGAGGCCGCCTGGACGGGGACATAGAGCTCACCTGCCGCCAGCTGTGACATGATCTGGGCCGCCAGGGACTGCTCCGGTTTGCGCTGATAGCGCCGGAGCAATTGGGTCAATGATTCCATCGTCGTCTCCTTCTCTAGTCACTAACCACTAACCACCAACAGTCACTCCACCCAGCCGCTGTGGACGACGCCCACCAGATACCAGGCGCCGCTGTCCCACTCAAAGACCAGCTTCAGAGTGGACCAGTTGCTCTCCCCATCGGTGGCATAGAACTCCACGTACCGCGCATCCGGGTAAATCTCCGTAACGTTTTCCAGGCCGTTTCCCGCCACCTGGCTGCTGTCCACGCTGATGCGGGGGGAGGACAGATAGTCCCGCTCCCAGACGTAGGAGGCGAAGTAGTCCGTCACCGTCAGATTGATGGGAGAGGCAGTGTCGGTGGTGGTGCCCCAGAGGTAGGTGGCCGTCGACTCGCTGGCCTCTACAAGGGCGTCCGGCAAAAAGTTCAGGTTGGAGGCGGTGTCCACTGTGGTATTGGGGGTAAAGGTAACTCCCTTTTCCGGGTGGATATATTCCGCCAGCGTCTCAAAGTCCCCGTTCCGGAGGGCCTCGGCGGTCTCCACGGCGCAGGACACCAGGGAGGCGGTGTCCCCCTCCTCCTGATTGGAGAGGATGGCGGCGTCTCTGGGGGAGATCGCCCGGCTGACGGCAAATCCCCCGGCCAGGCCGAGGATGAGAAAGAGAACGGACAGCAAAACCGCTGTGGAACGCCTGACCATGGGACGCACCTCCTTTTGCCGCAGATCGGCGCAAACTACTGTCAAATGATATTGTAATGAATCTGTAAGAAATTGCAATTACAAAAAGTAACAGGAAACCTTTTCAGCTGCCGGTCAGAAGGGATTTTTCTCTCTTTTTTCAGCCGTATTCCACAATTTTGCGGTATCACGGCGTTTGAAAACGACATTTCTCCCCTCCCGTGTCGTTCCATTTTGCCGTTGAAGCCCTTATAATGGGCACATCAACACCAAGGAGGTTTTCCCCATGAACACAGATAAAATCTTCGCAGAGAACATCGCCAACGAGTATGCCCCCAAGGATACGTCCAAGGTCGTCGCCCTGAAAAAGCTGGACAGGAAGGCAAAGCTACCGGCGGATGTATTCGGGTACTGCTTCGGCATCCTCTCCACCCTGGTCGCAGGCTTCGGGATGTGCCTCTCCCTGCAGGTGATCGGCCCGGAGGAGCCAGCCACAATGGTGGCAGGTATCGTCGTGGGCATCATCGGCTTTATCGGCATGGGCGTCAACTTTCCCATCTACCGGGCCCTCCGGGAGCGGGGCAAAAGGAAGTACGCCTTTGAGATCATGGAGCTTGCAAAGGAGATCAGCGAGAGCTGAGCGTCCCGTCAAGGGCAGGAGGTGAGTCGGATGACCAGGTCTGAGAGCAAATACTTCAACACCGCCCGCAGAATGGATGAGGCCTTTCTGGAGCTGATGGAGCAAAAGGACTTTGAATACATCACCGTCAAGGAGATCTGCCAGAGGGCGGGCGTCAGCCGCTCCACCTTCTATCTCCACTACGAGACGGTGGGAGATCTGCTCAACGAGTGTGTGGAGCAGATGAATCAACAGTTCCTCGCATATTTTGACAAGACGGCGGCGGAGTTCAGGCAGAGCATCAGGACAGCCCCCCTGGAGCAGCTTTTTCTGATCACACCGGAATATCTGACGCCATATCTGACCTATATCTCCGAGCACAGGGCCGTGTTCCGGGTCGTGCTCAAAAGCCCCCAGGCCCTGCATGCCGACCGGACATACACCGCTTTATTCAGCGACATTCTCAATGAGATATTGGCTCGTCATGCCGTGCCGGAGGCAGACCGTGGATATATGCTCACCTTCTATATCAATGGCATTATGGGTATCGTCCGGCGGTGGCTCCTGTCAGACTGTGCGGAGTCCGTCGAACACATCGCCAGCGTGATCATGACCGTCATCCGGCGGTGACAGATGAGACGGTCAAACAAAATGCTCCGCCGCCATCCCGTCATCCACAGGTATCTGTCAGACAACAGGTGGAAGGTCTCCGTCTCCCTGGGCTGCTCTCTTGCCTTCAACCTGCTCTATGCCCTCTGGGAGATCGGCTGCGGTTTTTACTACCGTTCCTACTGGTTCGTCACCCTGGGCTGCTACTACATCCTGCTGACCCTGTCCCGGCTGCTCCTGCTGCGCCAGGCTCACGGCAAAAACGGATCACAGCGGATGGGGTGGAAACGCTACCGCGCCTGCGGTATTCTGCTGCTACCGCTGAATTTCATTCTGTCCGGTATCGTGGTGCTGGCAGTGCTCGACCATCAGGGGTCAAACTATGCAGGCTATCTGGTCTATGTCATGGCAGCCTACACCTTTTACCGGGTGGGGATGGCGATACGCAATCTGTTCAAATACCGAAAGGCAGACGACCCGGTGATCTCCGCCTCCAAAATCGTCGGCTTCGTATCGGCCATCGTCTCTCTGCTCTCTCTGGAGATCGCCATGGTACTGCGGTTCGGCGGGGACGGAGATTTTTTCCGGACGATGACCGTCATGACCGGGGCCGGGGCCTGTCTTATCATCACCGGGGCGGCGGTTCGCATGATTTTGACCGCACAAAGAAAACTGCAAATCCATTTCGATACGGAATAGGGCAAAGAGGCTCCACCCTCTCTCATATCCGATGTCAAGTGAAAAGACGATCAACCGATTTGGTTGGTCGTCTTTTTTTCGCTATTTTACCCTCTCCGTCCGCCGCACCAGCAGCAGACCGGCGATGAGGACGACGGGGAAAATCACCCCCGCCAGCAGGCCGATGTTCAGATCGCCGGCGGCGCTGGAGACCAGTCCCACCAAAGTGGGACCGCCGCCGCAGCCCAGGTCGCCCCCCAGGGCCATCAGTGCGAACATGGCGGTGCCGCCCCGGGGACATCTGGCCGACACCAGGGAGAAGGTGCCCGGCCAGAGGATGCCCACGGAGAAGCCGCAGAGGGCACACCCCACCAGTCCCACCGCCGCGTTTCCGCTGAGGGTGGCCAGAAGGTAGCTGGCGATACACAGCACGCCGCTACCCATCATAAAGGGGACTAGGTCCCACTTTTCGCTGAATTTGCCGTAGATGGCCCGGCTGGCCCCCATGAGCAGGGAGAAGGCGCAGGGCCCCGCCAGGTCGCCCACCGTCTTGGACACCTGGAGCCCCGCCTCGGCGAAGGTGGAGGCCCACTGGCTCATGGCCTGCTCCGCCGCTCCGGAGCAGAGCATCAGCACGAAGAACAGCCAGATCACCTTGGACCGGAGCAGCTCCCCCAGGCTCATCCCCTTTCCCTCAGGGACCAGGGTGGGGATGGGGACACGGGTGAACAGCAGGGCGTTGGCCAGGGGCAAAACCGCCCACAGACAGGCCAAGATGCGCCAGTTGCCCACCCCCGCCAGGGCAAAAAATCCGGTGGAGACCAGGGTCACCAGCACACAGCCCCAGCAGTAGAAGGAGTGGAGGTTTGCCATGACCCCCGCTTTGTTGTCAAAGGGGCAGGCCTCTACGATGGGACTGACCAGCACCTCCAGCAGTCCGCCCCCCACAGCGTAGAGGGCTACGGAGCAGAGCAGGCCGATATACGGATCCGGCAGCAGAGAGGGCAGCGTCCCCAGCCCCACCAGGCCCAGAGCGGCAAACAGGTTGGCGGCCACGGCGCAGGGACGATAGCCGATCCTGTCCACCAGCTTCACCGACAGCAGGTCCACCGTGAGCTGGATGCAGAAGTTCAGCGTCACCAGCAGGGTGATCTGCTCCAGGGGGATGCCGAACTCCGACTGGAAGGTGAGAAACAGCAGGGGCGCGAAGCTGTTGACGATGGCCTGGGTGATGTACCCAAAGCAGCAGGCAAAGAGGGTGTGTTGATAGTTGGGGGCGGTTCCGTCTCTCATCCGTTCTCCTCCAGCTCCCGGAGGATCTCCCGCTGACGGCCCCCCAGCAGGAGGGAGCGGTTGTAGCCGGAGAACTTTTCACAGCCGTTCTGAGCGATAAACGCCATGGAGTAGGGGTTCATGGTCAGCTCGGTCAGGAAGATGACCAGCTCCTGGCCCTCCCCGAAGGCGGCCTCGATGAGGGCGAAGGCCCGGTCCAGCCGGAGGGAGGCGTTCTGAATGGCCCCTTTCCGGGCCTCCACCGCTCCCCGGAAGTCGGTGCGCACCCGATCCGCGGCGGCGGTTCCCGTCAGGGACTCCCGCCGGAGGGTCTGGAGCAGCCCGTCCAGGGTATCCAGCGCCCGGTTCATCCGCCGGGCCTCCTCCGGCTCCAGCAGATCCGCCCTGGCTTTGGACGCCTTCATTCCCGCCAGCGTCTCCGTCACCGGGGCAAAGGCGGCCTCCGGGGCAGTGCCGCCCTCCAGGGCGGGCATGAGACCCTTGAGCTGGCTGTGGAGAAGGGTCACATAGGCGTCCTCCTCGTTGGCCTCCCGGCAGGTGCGGAACAGGGCGTCCAGCAGCAGGGACAGAGCGGACAGCCGCTCGTCAAAGGGAGCCGTCCGGAGACGGGACACGGTTTTCTCCGTCAGATGGCCGGAGAGGATGGCCTCCACGTCGTAGTCCGTCCGGTATTTCCGGTAGAGGTCGTAGTAGTTGGCAAAGTCCTTGGCCACGGCGGGGTACTGGATGTACTGGCCCACCACGCTCTCGTCCACCGTCAGACCCAGCCTCTCGCTGGCGGAGAGGAGCCGGGACAGGTCCTCCCAGCCCCGGGCGGTGGCGAAGCGCTTGCCGTCCACCGTAGTCTCCAGGCGATAGAAATTCCCCGGCTTCAGCTCCAGATAGGCCAGCACCGCCGGATGCACCTGGCGGAGATAGGCGTACTCCTTCCATGCCGGGTAGCTGGCCTGGATGTCCAGCCGCCGCACCCGATCCAGGGTCACCACGTCGAAGTCCCGGACGGAGCGGTTGTACTCCGGGGGATTTCCCGCCGCCACGATGACCCAGCCCTCCGGCAGCTTATGACTGCCGAAGGTCTTGCACTGGAGAAATTGCAGCATGGCCGGGGCCAGGGTCTCGGAGACGCAGTTCACCTCGTCCAGAAACAGGATGCCGTTCTCCAGCCCCGTCTCCTCCATAGCCCGGTAGACGCTGGCGATGATCTCGCTCATGGTGTACTCCGTCACCTGGAAGGATTTGCCGTGATAGGAGGCCTCCCGGATGCTGGGCAGGCCGATGGCGGACTGGCGGGTGTGGTGGGTGATGGTATAGCTCACAAGGGCCACGCCGCACTCCCGGGCCGCCTGCTGGGCGATGGCGGTCTTTCCCACCCCCGGAGGGCCCATGAGCAGGATGGGCCGCTGGGCCACCAGGGGGATGCTCCATTCCCCGTGCTCGTCTTTGGACAGATACGCCTTTACCGTGTTTTTGACCTGTTCCTTCGCCTCTTTGATGTTCATTCCCGTTGCTCCCTCGTCTGTTGTCTTTTTGTATTTGTGCGGTGATGCCCTAGTTATTCCGTCTGTGTCATGGAAAACTGGAAGGAGAAATGCGTCTCCTCTCCCTCTCTGGGGGACAGCACCGCCGCGTCCCCGGTGTGCCAGAGCTCATAACCGGAGTAGTCCACCTGACAGGTCACGGTGACGCCGTTTGCCTGAGCCTCGAAGCTCTGAAAGTCATACCCCTCGATCTGCTCCAGCAGGGCCTGTACCTGCTCTCCTCTCACAGGGCCGCCGTTCTGCGCCGCTACAAAGGAGAGGACGGCCAGCTGCATCTCATTCCCATAGGGCTCGAACAGCATCTCGTTCCCGCCCTCCAGGGCGGCGGAGAGGCACAGGCCGGTCATAGCCCCCTCCGACTCGCTGAATTGCAGCTCCGGCGGGGCGCACAGCTCGCTCATATAGATGTAAACCGTCCCGTCTCCCGCCAGGGCGCTCCAGCTGCCGTCGCTGTCCAGGCCCTGATAGTTTGCGCCGTCCCCGCCCTGATAGGTGATGTCCACCCCGTAATAGGCGGACAGGCGGTTGTAGTTGTCGCAAAATTCCGCCACCGTCACCGTCCCCCGGTGCGGGGGCATCCCGGCGGCGGATATGGTCAGCACAAACAGCCCTACCTGCGCCGCCCAGGCCAGCCCGGCAGCGACGCTCCGCCAGGGCTTCTCGTCCCGGAGGGTCAGCTCGCTGTCCTCCTCCCAGGGCAGCGTCTCCCCCTCTCCGCAGGTGCGGCAGCTTTTCCACAGGCGGTAGAGGTCAACGAGGGGAACCGTCAGGCCGCAGCCGTACAGTAGCGCCCTCCAGGTCCGCCGGAGGGCGGCGGGGTAGGACAGTCTTCCGCCCTCTCCGTCCATGACCTCCAGGCCCAGAATCAGCTTACCCGGCGTGGCCCCCAGCAGGGACAGGAACAACGGCTCCAGCAACAGCAACAGCGGCAGGGCCAGCAGGGCGGTCGCCGTTCCCCAGGTGTCTTGGGTGAGTCCGCTGTTGCCTGCCAGGCAGAACAGGGCGCTGCAAAGCAGCTGGCACAGGGTCAGGTCCAGCCCCCGGGCGAAAAACCGCCGCCAGGGGGAACGCACCCGGGGCGTCACGTCCTCCCTGACTGCCCGAGTGGGGGCGGGGGCGGAGGGCCCGGCGGCGGAGGCGTCCAGATAGGGCCGGGCGTCCAGGTTTTCCCACTGGACGCCGTCCGCCCGCATGGTCCGGCAGACCTGCCGGGAGCGCTCTGCCGCCGCCTGCTCCCGCTCCAGCTGGGCCAGCCGCTCATCCAGAGCGTCAGGCAGCGCCGCCTCTCCCCGGCCCAGGGCCCTAATCTCCTCGACGGACAGGCCCAGGGTTCGCAGAAGTTTGATGCGCAGCAGGGTCTCCAGGTCATCCTGGGAGTAGTTGCGGTAGCCGTTGGCCTCCCGTTGGGGGTGGAGCAGGCCCTCCGACTCGTAAAAGCGGATGTTGGCCCGCACCATGCCGGAACGGCTCTCGATCTCCTTGATCGTCATGGGTATGACCTCCTTTGCAGGGGGCTGTCGTTCCCCTGTTCTCTGTCCCCAGCATAAGGTATCAAGCCGGTTGACAGTCAAGGGGTTTCCCGAAAAAAGGATGAAATCTATTCTTGGCTCCCTCTTTGAGGGAGCCAGGCATCTTTCATCACTGATTCCCATGTAAAAAGCGTCAGCCGCCCTCCGTCCACTCCGGCAGCTCCTCCGGGCCCAGCACCACCCGGATGGCCCAGGGGGGCACCGGGGGCGCCTGGTAGTCCTCCCGGAAAAAGACGAAGGCGGTCTCGTAGTCCGGCTTGCGCTCCGGATAGCTGCCGAAGCCGTCGGTGAAGTAGAGGATGCCCTTCAGCCCCGCCAGCTCTCCCGACTGCACCAGGCCGTCGATATAGCCGAAGGCGGGGCGGAAGTCGGTGCCGCCGAAGCCCCGCACCTGAAAGTCCCGGCAAAGCTGCTCCAGCTCCTCCGGGGTGTGTACCACCGTGTCCTGCTGCACCCCAGCGTCCGCCTGGATGATGTGGAGGTTGGCGTGGTCGAAGAACAGGCCCTCGCTGGACAGGACGGCCCTCGTCTCCTCCAGAAAGCGGCGCACCGTGTCCCCGGAGCAGGAGTCCGAGGTGTCGATGACGATGGCGAAGTCCTGGATTTTCCGGCTCTCCCGGTATTCCAGCGGCTCGATGAGGGGGATGTCCCCGTACAGCTCCAGGCCCAGGGCGTAGTAGGCGTAGTCAAAGCTGTCCACGTCCACCCGCATCTCCTCCCGGGTGGTGACAAAGCGGCGGAGAAACTGCCGGTAGTCGTACCGCTCCCGGTTTTCCACCGCCAGGGACTGGAGCAGGTCCCCCGCCTGGTCGCCGTGGTCGGCAAAGAAGGTCTCCAGGCTGGTCTGGGTCTTTTCTCCCAGGTCTCGCCACTTGTCCTCCAGCTCCTGCCGACGGTCCCCGTCGCCGTTGTCCCCGTCTCCCGGCTGATCGTCCGGCTGGCTGTCCCCCTGGGGGTCATCCTCCGGGGGCCAGAACCGGTGGTCGTCCCGGCGGAACTCCCGGATGAGGGCCAGCTCGTCGTCATAGCTCCGGCACCGCTGGCCCAGCCAGCGGTAGATGGCCTCCGCCGTCAGGACGGGCATTTCAGCGCTCAGGTCGGCGTAGGTGTCCTCCCGGAATTCGCTCTGCATCACCTTCAGGCAACGGCTGTCGATGGAGTCCAAGATGGACTCCACGGCGATGTCGCAGGCCAGGCTCCACCGCTCCTCCTCCCGGCCCTGCCGGTTGAAGGGGTGCCGGAGGAGACAGTGGAGCAGCATATGGAGATACACCCGGTTGAGCAGCACCAGGTCGTCCCGGTACAGCTCCATCAGATACCGGGGGTTGAACTGGATGGAGATGCCGTCCACCCCGATGGTGGGGGTGTTCAGGTTCATGGCGTAGTCCAGGCCTGACAGGGCGATGTCCAGAAAGCGCATATTCAGATACAGCTCGTTCCGGGCGGAGGACAGGATGGCCCGGCCCAGACGATCCAGCTTTTCGTGATTTTCGTGCATATGCTCCCCCGTCACAGGTCAAATTCCCGGTCTGCGCCGCCGCCCAGACCCATCCGGGCCTCCAGCAGACGGCTGACAAAGCGGACGTTCCCCGCCCGCTCCGCCTGTCCGGACAGCGCCTCCAGCGTCTCCCCGGACGGAGACAAAATTTCCAGCAGAGCCTCCAGGCCCTCGGTGTCCTCCTGCTCCAGCAGAAGGGCCAGCAGCTCTCCCGTATGGGCGGCGGCATAGGCCAGATAGTCCTCCCGGCCCTTGCCCAGGTGATAGGGCCAGCGGAGGCGATACCAGGCGATGCGGGCGGCCACGGCGGGAGTCTCCTCCTTCCGGGCCAGGTCGAAATAGCTCTCGTACAGTTCAAAGTCGATGTCCCGGCTGGAAAAGCACTCCCGGTAGAGCTGGCCGGAGCCGTAGGTGATGGTTCGCCACATCCGGGGGGCGTTGATGTCCTCGTACTCATAGGAAAAGCCTGGGAGGAAAAACCGGGCCACCCCGTCGGGACAGCGGACGGTCAGGTTCAGATCGTCCGACAGATCGGAGAGCAGGACGCTGATGTTGATGCCCAACGGGAGGGTCAGCCGGGAGAGATGCTTGCAGTTGAGGAACAGCCCGCCCCCCACGAAGTTCACCGTGTCCGGGAGGGTCAGTTCCTTCAAGGCCACGCAGTTGTAAAAGGCATGGCTCCCCAGGGTCTCCAGCCGGGTGGGCACGGTCACCCGCTCCAGACGGCGGCACTGGGAAAAGGCATAGTCCGGCAGATCGACCAGCCCCTCCGGGAGACGGATGCGCTCCAGGCTGCCGCAGCCCTGAAAGGCTCTGGCCCCCAGATGGGTCAAGTCCGCCGGGAGGGTGAGGCGTTTTAAGCTGCTGCACCGGGCGAAGGCCCGGTCGCCGATGGAAGTGACCGTCTCCGGGATGGTCAGCCGGGTCAGGGGGCTGTCGGTCCGGGAGAGGGGCGGCAGCTCCTCCGGGGCAGCGGCGACCAGGCGGTCCCTCTCCCCTGTCCACTCCCCGCCTCCGAAGCAGTCCGGGCCGAGGGACGTGACCGGGCAGCCCTCCACCGTCTCCGGCAGGGTCAGGGGAGCGCCGTCTCCGGCGCAGCGAAGGACGGCGGCCTCGCCGTCGGCAACATGGTAGTAAATCGTCCAGGGCATGGCGAAGCCTCCTCTCCCCGGTTGTTTTTTCGCACCCTATTATATCCAATTCGGCGGTTTGGGGCAACAGGGTAGGGAAAGTTTTTGGGTGTATGTTGGCTTCCTCTCGCAGATGTCAAAAAGCAGCATAAGGCCAGTCCTCAGCGAATTCGCCGCAGGACTTCAGCGTATCGGCAATTTCTACTGCTCTCCCTCAGTCGCCTTGCGGCGACAGCTCCGCCGTCAAGCGGCACTTCCGCTACGCTCCCTGCCTCAAGGGGGGAGCCAGGACGTGTGCACATCCTGACACGTTGTTCATATTTTCCCACTCTCCCTTCTCGCCGCCGGTTCTCTACATTCTGCCTCTCTGCGCCTGTTTGCGCAGATTTGCAACTTTCCACCGTTCTCTCCCCTCTTTTTCGTTGAAAATTTGTTTTTTGCATTTTGCAAATAGCACGAATGTTCTATCCTTTACTCAGCAAGAGCGCCGGGGATATCCGGTGCGGGAAGGAGGAGAGGACATGACCCAGGCGGAGTTCTGGCAGCAGCCGGAGCAGCTGGCCCTGCTGCGGGGCTGGGTGCGGGACGGTGTGGAGACGAAGGAGATCGCCCGCCGGATGGGGCTCAAGCCCCTGGGCCTGCGGATCTGGCAGAGCCGGTATCCGGCCATCGGGGCGGCGCTGGCCCAGACGGGAGAGCTCACCGACTACCAGGTGGAGGAGGCGCTGCTCAAGGCGGCCATGGGCTACCGGTACACCGAGGAAAAGACGGAGCAGACCGAACGGGGAGACAAGCTGGTCTCCACGGAGAAGGAGGTCAGCCCCAACGTCACCGCCATCAGCCTGTGGCTGAAACGGCGGAAGCCGGTGGTGTGGGACTGCGGAGAGGAGGAGCCGGGGCCTCCGGCGGAGAACAATCTGTTTGCGGCCCTGGGAGACTGGGAGAGAGAGGAGTTGAGAGGGGATGCACTACCGGACGTTCAGCAGACGGCAGAAGCTGGTGCTCACCTGGTGGAAGCACCCGGCGTTCCGGAGCCGTGACGGAATTATCTGCGACGGCTCGGTGCGTTCAGGTAAGACTGTGAGCATGGCGGTAGGCTTTCTGCTGTGGAGCATGGAGACCTTTGACCGGCAGCGGTTCGCCCTCTGCGGCAAGACCATCGAGAGCCTGCGGCGGAACGTGTCCGGGCTGCTGCCCCAGTGGATGGAGGGGCTGTGCGTCATCGAGGAGCGCCGGGGAGAGAACCGGCTCACCGTGCGCATGAACGGGCATGAGAACGACTATTACCTGTTCGGCGGCAAGGACGAGGGGAGCTATGCCCTCATCCAGGGCATGACCCTGGCGGGGGTGCTGTTTGACGAGGTGGCGCTGATGCCCCGGTTCTTTGTGGAGCAGGCGCTGGCCCGGTGCAGCGTGGAGGGCTCCAAATTCTGGTTCAACTGCAACCCGGAGGGTCCCACCCACTGGTTCTATCAGAGCTGGCTCTCCCGTGCGGAGGAGCGGAACCTGCTCTATCTCCACTTCACCATGGAGGACAATCCCGCCCTCTCCCCCGCCATCCGGCAGCGGTATGAGCGGCTGTATACCGGGGTGTTCTACCAGCGGTACGTCCAGGGGCTTTGGGCGGCGGCAAAGGGGCTGATCTACGACATGTTCCGGCCGGAGATCCACGTCACGGAGCAGCTGCCGGAGGCCGGACGGGAGTGCTATGTCTCCATCGACTACGGTACCCAGAATCCCACCGTCTTTCTGCTGTGGCAGAAGGGGGAGCGGGGCCGGTGGTACTGCCTGCGGGAGTATTACTGGTCCGGCCGGGACCGGATGCGGCAGAAGACGGACGGGGAGTATGCCGACGATCTGGAGGTGTTTCTGGACGGAGTGAAGCCCCGGGCGGTGATTGTTGACCCGTCGGCGGCCAGCTTCATCGCCCTGCTCCGGCAGCGGGGATACCCCGTCCTGGGGGCGGACAATCAGGTGCTCTCCGGCATCCGACGGGTGGGCGACCTGCTCCGGGAGGAGCGGCTGCTCTTCTCTCCCGGCTGCGTCCGGACCATAGAGGAGTTTCGCAGCTACGTCTGGGACGAGGACGAGACCGGACAGGACAGGCCGGTGAAGGAGCACGACCACTGTATGGACGCCCTACGCTACTTTGTGAGCACTGTACTGGTGCGCAGCCAGGCCCGGGCCGGGAAGCGGCCCAAGGGATTATAAACCAATTTCAGATATGAGGTGAACAGCATGATTTTGTATGTGGACAGACAGGATCTCCCCGACCCGGAGCATCCCGACCCGGCGGTGCTCCGGTGGTGCATCCGCAAGGCGGAGAGCGCCAACGGCCGGTATCAGCGGCTGGATCGGTACTATCGGGGAGAGCACGACATCCTCCATCGCAGCGGCGGAGAGGGGGAGAGCCGGGTGGCGGTGAACTACGCCCGGTATGTGGTGGACATCGCCCTGGGGTACTATCTGGGGACGGATGTGAAATACGACCCCAACCCTCAGAGCTGGAGCGAGGCTCCCTCCCGGGGCCTGCTGGGACGGCGGGCGCTGGACATCACTCCCCTGCTGACCTGCTATGACCGGCAGCACATCGGTCAGGTGGATCGGGAGATCGGCAAGACCATGGGGGTGATGGGGGACTGCCTGGAGCTGTGCTACGCCTCCTGCGAGGCAAATCCACACCCCAGGAGCGCCCGGATCGACCCGAGAAACGGCATCCTCCTGTGCGACGCCACCGTGGAGCACAACAAGCTGCTGGCCCTGGTGTGGGAGCGGCGGGAGCGGCCCTCCGGAGAGCAGTATTACGCCGTCACCTGCTACACCGACCGGACGGAGCGGGACTATATCAGCGGCGACCTGGAGACGGCGGTCTTTCGGCCCATCGGCCCGGCCCGGGAGCACTACTTCGGGGCGGTGCCGGTGATCGCCTATGAGAACAACGCCGAGCGCCAGGGGGACTTTGAGCAGATCATGAGCCTGATCGACGCCTATGACGACCTGATGTCCAGCCGTCTCACCGATAAGCGGCGGTTCGTGGATGCGCTGCTGGTGTTCTTCGGCATGACCCTGGCCCCCGGGGAGGAGGAAAAGCTGCTCCGGGAGCGGTTCATCGACGGGGCGCCCCTGGACGCCCGGGCGGAGTACATCCAAAAGACCTTCGACGAGGCGGGGGTGCAGGTGCTGGCAGACAGCCTGGTACGGGAGATGCACAAGATGACCCTGACGGTGGATATGTCCGATGAGCAGTTCTCCGGCAACGCCTCCGGGCAGGCGTTGAAGCTGAAGCTGCTGACCATGGAGCAGCTGGTACAGGGCAAGATGCGGCAGATGGAGCGGGGACTGCGGGAGCGGTTCGAGCTGTACAGCCATTGGCTGGCCGTCAAGGGGGAGATGGCCCCGGTGTCGGCGGCAGAGGTGGACGTGGTGTTCACCCGGAACCTGCCCATCAACGAGAGCGAGACGGTGGACATGGTGACCCGCCTCCGGGGAATGGTGGACGACCAGACGCTGCTGGGGCAGCTCTGGTTTATCCGGGACCCGGCGGAGGCGCTGCGGAATCTCCGCCGTCAGGAGCAGCTACAGGGGACAGCAGGCAATGCCTGTGACCATAACAGGACGGGGCGGGCCTTCGGGAACGGTCCGGACGGAGAGGAGAAGATCGGATGAGCGCAGAGGAGCTGAGACAGGAGCGGCCGGATTTGGACACGCTGCTCCGGGAGGATCGGGACTATCAGTCCGCCTACGACAAAAAGGTGAGCCAGGCACTGGCCACTGCCCGGGCCAACTGGGAACGGGATCGTCAGGGGGAGGAGGATCGAATCCGTCAGACGCTGGAGGCGGAGATGCAGGAGACGCTGGCGCAGGAGCGGCAGGTGCTTGCCGGACAGCGGCAGGACTTTGACCGGCGGCTCCGGCAGGTGGCAGTGGGCGAAGCCCTGCAGCAGCGGGGCCTGGATGCCCGTTTTGCCCCCTGGATCACCGGCGAGAGCGACGAGGACTCCGCCCAGCGGGTGGAAGCGTTCACCGGGCTGTTTCAGGAGGCCCTGTCCCAGGCGGTGGCCGGACGGATGCGGGGGGAGGCCGCCCCCAGAGAACCGGATCGGCCCCGGGAGCTGACCCGGGAGCAGGTGCGGGGGATGTCCCCCCGGGAAATCAACCGGAACTGGGAACAGATCTCCGGTCTGCTCCGGGAGACACAATGACACGATACCATATTGACAACATAAGGAAAGGATGAGAGCGAATGGCATTTTCCAATTTTATCCCTGAGATCTGGTCCGCCCGGCTGCTGGAGCATCTGGACAACGTCCACGTCTACGCCGGTCTGATGAACCGGGACTATGAGGGCGAGATCCGGGCCTATGGCGACACGGTACACATCAACCAGCTGGGGGACATCACCATCAGCGACTACACCGGCGCGGACATCGCCGACCCGGAGGAGCTGGACGGCTCCATGCAGGATCTGACCATCGACAAGGCCAAGTATTTCAACTTCCAGGTGAAGGACGTGGATCACGCCCAGTCCAACCCCAAGCTGGTGGACGCCGCCATGCAGCGGGCCAGCTACGGCATGAACGACGTGATCGACCAGTATCTGGCCTCCCTGCTGCTGGAGGGAGCGGACAGCGGCAACATTCTCTATGACGACAGCTCCGCCGTCACCCCCACCAGCGCAAACGCCTATGACTACCTGGTAGATCTGGGAGTGCTGCTCAACGAGGCCAACGTCCCCATGCTGGGCCGGTGGGTGGTGCTGCCCCCCTGGTACCACGGCCTGCTGCTGAAGGACTCCCGGTTCGTGGGCAACGGTACGGGCTACAACCAGGCCATCCTCCAGGGCGGTCTGGTGGGCGAGGCCGCCGGGTTCCAGATCCATCTGTCCAACAATGTCCCCAACACCAACGGCTCTCTGTACAAGGTCATCGCCGGCACCAGCGCCGCCGGGGCCTATGCCGAGCAGCTGGTGGAGCTGGAGGCCTACCGGCTGGAGAAGAACTTCTCCGACGCCGTGAAGGGGCTCCACGTCTACGGGGCCAAGGTCGTCCAGCCCAAGGCCCTGGCAGTCATGACCTGCAACAAGGGGTAATCCCATGACGAACGAGCAGATGGAGTCCAGTCTGGAGCGGCTGGCGAGAAAGCTGGGGCTGGAAAATCCTGAGGAGGACGTGGCCCTGCTGCTGGAGGACGAGCTGCTGGACGCTGAGGGTGAGCTGCTGATCTATCTGGGGGTGAGTTCCCTGGAGGAGCAGTTCCTCTATAAGGCAGTGGAGCTGGCGGCCCTCTACTATCAGCGGGATCGGTGGGAGCTGGAGGGCGGTGGACTGCGCTCCTCCGCCTACTCCGAGGGACAGATCAGCCAGTCCGAGCAGTATCTCTCCCCCGCCGAGCTGCGGGCCGGGACGGCGGAGATTTTGGACAGCCTGGCCCGGTACCGGAGGGTGTCATGCTGAGCCGTCAGACCCCCCTGGCCTGGCGGCGGGGGTTCTCCCTCTACCGGCGGAGTCTGGAGACGGACAGCATGGGAGACCCGGTGGCGGTCTACCACATGGACGAGCCGGACTTCACCGCGGAGGACGGGACAGAGGACGGCATCTGCTGGCAGAGCGTCCAGTCCTGGCAGAGCGGCGGGCGGCTGACCTCCGGTCTCTCCCGCAAGGAGCCGGGGGAGAGCTCCACCGGGGCGGTGGAGGGATGCCTCTTCACCGACCTGGAGCTGTCGCCGGGGGACCGTCTGACCATCGGAGAGGGGCTGTACGAGGTGCGCTCCCTCCAGCAGTGGCCGGGGCACCGGAAGGTGCTGGCCCAGCGGATCGGGTGAGGTGATACGGGATGGCAGACATCAGATGGACCATGGTAGACGCCCGGGAGCAGGTGCGCCAGGCGTTGGAGGAGATGGAGACGGAATGCTCCTTCTCCCTCCGGGGGCGGTTCGCCCCCGGCAGCGCGGAGCCGCCCGTGGTGGTCTGGGGGGAATACTCCAACATCGCCACCGACTGCCCGGTGGTGGACGAGCTGGTCTTTCAGGTGGACCTGTGGACCGCCGACCGGGACAGCCAGAACGAGCTGGCGGCGGCGGTGAATCAGGCATTGGGAGAGATCGGCCTGCGGCGCATCTACGCCGGGCCGGACGGCTACGAGGATATCGGGCCGGGGTACTGCCGCAAGACCCTCCGGTTTGGCCGGAGGGTGGACAAGCGGACGCTACGGCTGGTGGACTGAGGGCGCCAGGGACGGATTCGCCGGGGGATTTCGGCTGACCGACAGTGCCTGCTGCACCCCTCAGTCAGCTTACGCTGACAGCTCCCCTTTCAGGGGAGCCAGAGAACAAAAGCGCAAACGCAGAAAGGAATGATACGACTATGGCAACACAGGGACTTTCCACTATCGGGATTCAGGTCAAGGTCAACGAGGTGGCCATGAACTATGTCACCGAGATCGGCGACATCGGCGGCACCCCCGCCACGCTGGACGCCACCTGTATGCAGGACAGCATGAAGAAGAGCGTCCCCGGCGTGCAGGACGTGAAGGCGTTTGAGGTGACCTACCTCTACGACAACACCGCCGCCGACTCGGACTATCGGGTGCTCAAGGCCCTCCAGACGGCGGGGAAGGTGGTGCCCATCGGGGTGGTGTTCCCGGACGGGACCACCTTCACCAGCTCCGGCTACGTCAGCACCTATGTGGTGGGGGCGAAGGTGGACGAGCTGATCTCCGCCAAGCTGTCCATGACCCTCCAGAGCAACTGGACGGTCACCGACCCCAGCGCGGCGTAACAGACGTTCCAATGGCCGTCCCGTTCTTCGGAGCGGGACGGCCTGAGTAAATGAAACGGAGGGATTTCAATGGCAAGAAAATATCTCCCCCTGCGGGGGGACGGACGGGAGTACCGGCTGCGGCTGACGGTGGGGGGACAGCGGAACCTCCGGGAGCGGTTCCAGGAGGAGACCCTCCAGACCGTCCTCCTGGCCGCCGGGGACAGCGAGCGGCTGTGCGCCCTGCTGGGAGAGGCCCTGAGCTGGCCCGGCAGCGGCAACGACTGCACCGATGGGGAGCAGTTTCTGGACCTGCTGGTGGACTGGGGCTATCAGGGACAGGAGCGATTCGGGGCGCTGGCCTTTGACCTGGCGGCGGCCTCCGGTCTGCTGACGGCAGAGCAGGCGGGGCAGCTCAAGGGCGCTCTCCGCTCGGCGGTGGAGCAGGCCTACACCCGGATGGAGGGGTCGGAGGCGGCCCAGGAGGAGCAGCCTGCCGCCCCTTTTCCCCGGGCCTGACGCTGGAGGAGCTGCTGGAGGCCGGCGTCCGGGCGGGAGCCAGTCCCCCGGAGCTGGAGGATTGGACCTGGGGCGAGGTGCTCCAGCTCGTCCGGTGCCGCCGGGAGGCGGAACGGCAGCGGTATCAGGCCATGAGCGTCATCGCCTGGGAGCAGGCGGTGTTCACTGCCCGGCTGCTGGCAGGAGAGCGGGCGGAGCCGGTATACGAGCGGTTCCCCTTCTGGGAGGAATCGGAACAGGCATCCCTCCGGCTGGCGGGCTATCGCTCCATGATGGAGCGCCTGGCCGGGGACAAGAGAGAGGTGAGAGAACATGAGTGACAGTACACAGGAGGCGGCCCGGCTTCGGGCAGAGCTGTCGGCGGCAAACGACGCCGCCCTCCGCTTTACCGCCAGCGCCGCCCAGATGCAGAGCGCCTATACCTACGCCCTGAACCGGATGAACAGCGCATTGAGCCAGCTCTCCGGGGCCTTCCGGGGGCTGGCGGCGGTGGGGATGAACGCATTTTCCAGCCTGATCTCCGCCGTGACCCCGGCGGTACAAACCCTGTCCAATCTGGCGGTGAAGCTGTTCGGGGCCACGGTCTGGCAGTCGGGGACGAAGGCGGCAAACGCCACCGCCTCTGCCATCAACTCTGTGACAAAAGCGGCCAAATCGGCGGCCAGCGCCCAGCGGGATCTGTACGGCTTTGACCAGATCACCCGGGTCAGCGCCGGTTCCGGCTCCGGCTCGGGCAGCAGCTCCTCGAGAGGAAGCTCCGCCGGTGGCGGCGGGGATGCAGAGGGAAGCTGGGTGCGCATCTCCGGGCTGCTGGACGACTTTGCCGCCAGAGCGAAGTCGATTTTGGGGCAGATCTGGCAGCCCTTTGCCGACGCCTGGGACAGCCAGGGCGCCGGGGTGGTGGAGGCGGCACAGACCGCCCTCGCCAGCATCGGCTCGGCGGCCGCCGCCGTGGGCAGCAGCTGGCTCAAGGCCTGGACAGGCGGGGCCGGGGAACAGGCGGTGTCCTCGGTGCTGGGCATCGTCCAAAATCTGCTGACGGCGGTGGGCAATGTGGCCGCCCGATTCCGGGAGGCCTGGACAGCCGGAGGCGCAGGAGACGCCATCTTCCAGGATCTGGCGGACATCGCCAACGTCTTTCTGGACGCCCTGGAGGACATGGCCGCTGCCACTGCAGTCTGGGCAGGACAGCTGGACTTCTCCGGCCTGGTCAGCGGCTTCGGCAATCTGGTATCCGCCTGCAAGCCGCTGGTGGAGCTGCTGTCCGGCGGGCTGAGCTGGGCGTATACCAACGTGCTGCTGCCCCTGGCGGGGTGGGTCATCCAGTCAGCCGGCCCGTCTGCGCTGAACGTGCTGACCTCGGCGGTCAAGCTGCTCACCTCCGCCCTGAGTCTGTTCCAGCCGTTGGGTCAGGCGGTGTGGAGCAATCTGCTCCAGCCCCTGGGCCAGTGGACGGGTCAGGTCATTACCGCCGCTCTGGGTGCGGTCTCCAATGCCTTTAACACCCTGTCGGGGGTGCTGAACGGTCTGCCCGCCGGGTGGGAGGCGCTGAAGGCGAAGGCGTCCGGCATCTGGGAGTCCATCAAAGCCGCCCTGACCGGGGCGGCAAACGGCAGCAAGACCGCTGTGGTCAACGCCTTTACCCAGATGACCAGCAGCGCCGTCAATCAGGGGAACAGCCTCAAGACAAAGCTGACCAGCATTTTCGGCACCATCGTCTCTACCCTCCAGAGCAAGCTGAACGGGGTCAAGACTGCCCTGACCACTCCCTTTAAAAACGGGCTGAATGCGGTGATCGATCTGGTGAATCGGATGATCAAGAAGGTCAATTCTGCCCTGAAATTCTCCTGGTCGGCGGTCAAGGTGCTGGGTAAGGTCATCGTCCCGGCAGGAAGCGTGACTCTGGCACAGATGCCCACCATCCCCCGGCTGGCGGAGGGCGGCATCACCACCGGGCCGGTGTTCTCCCTGATCGGCGAGGCGGGCCGGGAGGCGGTGCTGCCTCTGGAGCGGAACACAGACTGGATGGATCGGCTGGCAGAGCGTCTGGCCCAGGCGGAGGGCCGTCAGGGAGACGGTCTGGTGCTGGAGGTACACGTGGGAGATGAGCTGCTGGCAAAGCAGGTCATCCGCAGAGTCAACGAAACCACCCGGCGAACCGGGCGCTGTCCCATCTACGTGTGACGAGAGGAGGAACGAAGCTATGGCAACGGTATCGGTCAGCGGTCTGACCATCAACGGGGTGGCCATGCCCGACCCGGCTCTGGAGGGAGTGACCATCTCCACGGAAAAGGTATGGTCATCCAACACCGGGCGGACGGCCTCGGGGAAGATGGTGGGGAGCATTATCGCCACCAAAACCACCATCAAAATCAAGTGGCCAGTGCTCACCACCGACCAGGTCGCCCTCATCGAATCGGCGGTCAGCGACCCGGACAATCCCTTTGTTCCCGTGTCCTACACCGATATGTGCGGGGAGACGGTGGAACGAACGGTGTATTTCGGCACCCCCGAGACCATCCCGAAAATTGTGTAAACCTCCATCGTGGAGTAAAATAGACGCAGCA
>JAJPWY010000085.1 GCA_021205725.1 Clostridiales bacterium | reverse complement strand
TATCCGGTGCTCCCCCGATTGTCAAGCCTTTTTTTGCGGGTTTTTTCAGGTTTTTCCGGAAACCTGGTCGGACGGGCTTGTCACCCGCTTTTTCTCTCTGTTCCTGTATCCTTCTCTGATTCCGTCCTTGCATTTGCCGCCGTTTTGTCGTATCATATCCCTGTTGTATCTTCTCTGCACTCCTGCAACTCTGAGGTGAGGTGAACGCTATGCCGATCAAAATACCGGACGCACTGCCGGCGGTGGAAATCCTGGGCAGCGAAAATATCTTTGTTATGACGGAATACCGGGCCATGCACCAGCACATCCGTCCTCTGAGCGTTCTGATCCTCAACCTGATGCCTACCAAGATCGTCACCGAGACTCAGATCCTGCGGAAGCTGTCTAACACGCCGCTGCAAATTGAGGTGGAGCTGCTGCGCACCGCCAGCTACTCTCCCCAGCACGTGGACGCAGACCACCTCAGCTCCTTTTATCGCACCTTTGCCCAGGTGAAAAACCGCACCTACGATGGCATGATTATCACCGGCGCACCGGTGGAGAACCGGGATTTCTCCCAGGTGGACTACTGGCCGGAGCTGTGTGAGATCATGGAGTGGAGTAAAACCAACGTCCATTCCACCCTGCACATCTGCTGGGGCGCACAGGCGGCGCTGTACTATCACTATGGGATCCCCAAGCGCACCCTGCCCCACAAGCTGTTCGGCGTCTTCCCTCATCGGGTCATCAAGCGGGAATCCCCCTGGTTCCGGGGCTTCGACGACGTCTTTTATGCCCCCCATTCCCGGTATACCACCATTTTGCGGGAGGACGTGGAGGCCGTGCCCGAGCTAGGTGTCTACGCCGTCTCCGACGAGGCGGGTATCTTTGCGCTGAAATCGGAGGACAACCGCCACTTCTTCGTTCTGGGCCATCCTGAGTACGACCACAACACCCTGGCGCTGGAGTACCAGCGGGACGTAGATCGGGGGCTGAATATCCAGGTGCCTCAGCACTATTTCCCCAACGACGACCCCACACAGCCGCCCATCGTGCGCTGGCGCAGCGCAGGGCAGCTGCTCTACACCAACTGGCTCAACTACTACGTCTATCAGACCACTCCTTATAATTTGAAGGACATCGGTTTACGCTGAATATCGGCTCTATCAAAAACAATGGGGTCAGGCTCCGTGCCTGATCCCATTTATTATCATTCTGCCGGCTTCTCTCTTAAAGCGCCAGGCTGGAAAACAGATTGACATGAAGGCAGCACTGATTTGCAAGACAGATCCGGGATCGGTACGGCTCGGTGCATATCTGGGCGCAGAGGCGGTCGATGTTGTACTCCTGATCCCAGGGATAGGCCTCCCGGGTGTCGGTGAGCCGCATAAAGTAATCGAAGCCACCGGCAAAGGACTCTCCCTGCCGGGGATCTGCCATGAGAAAGGCTGCGTCAACACACTGGCCCCGGAGAGGTTCCAAAATAGTGTGAAACTGCCGCTCCATGGCGTTGCTTTCCTCCAGCGCCTCCCGGGGCCAGAGCTGAAGATCTCCTGCATGGTAGAAGGTCTTTCCCTCCGCCTGGATGAGAAAGGCTACGCCCTCGTCGGTGGAGGGGAGCGTGTCCACCAACAGTCCGTCAAACCGATAGTGGCCGTTGGGAACGACGAACCGGAAGGCCTGATACTCGCAGTCCACCACCCCCAGGCAGCTCAGTGCGGCAGGAGGGAAATGTTCCCGGACGTCATCAGAGAGGACAAAGGTGACGGCAGGATGTCCCCGCAGGAGGGGGAACAGCGTGGGAGTAAAGTGATCGCTGTGGTGATGGCTGATAAAGATGTAGAGAGGCTTCGTGAAATCCATAGGGGGCAGAACGCCCTTGCAGTAGTCGAACAGGATGGCGCACTGCTCCAGCTCCACATAGAAGCCGCTGTGCCTGATGTAGGTGACATTCATCACGATGCTCACGCCCTATTGTACAGTTTAGAGATCAGACCGTTACCGGCTCAGGGGCGATGGTTGACCGGGCCAGATCTGCTGATAGAGATGCCAGTATTCCTGCCAGGCGGGATAGTCCCGGAGGCAGTTCAGAGCGGCACCCATCTCCCGGTAGTACCAGCAGTGGGCCATGGGATCCTGCTGGTGAAAACGGGCCCAGAGGAGATCCCCCTCCCGTACGAGCGCCTGATACATGGCCCGGAGGTTGGAGAGCTTGTCGCCCATGGCGATGATCCTGACCTCCCGGCGGGGATCCCGGCGAAGGCGGTCAATGGCCTCCTCCTTCCGGAGCCGCCAGGTGGACTCCGGCGTCTGTCCGGGGCGCTTGTCCTCCGTCTCGGCAGCCACCAGGGACGCCACACGGGGGCCGAAACGGGCCTCCAGCTGCTCCAGGGTGCAGGGGGTGTCCTCCACCACGTCGTGGAGCACGGCGGCAGCCAGGACGGTCTGATCCTCTGTCATGGTGCTGGCGATGGCGGCGGCCTCCAGGGGATGGAGGATATAGGGCACTGTGCTGCCCTTGCGAACAGCGCCGCTGTGGGCCTGTACCGCAAACGAAATGGCCTCATCCAATATCGTCATCCGGCTTCTCCCCCTTGTGCCAACCGGCGGGGTATCCAACGGAATTGAGCCCAAGACATAGTGCGACCCCTATCCATCTGTTACGGATAGGGGTCAACACTGTGAATTCTTGGTATCTAGCATCCGTTGTTTACCTCGCTTTCTCAGATTTGCGAGCCCCGATCCCTTTTGAGTAATGATTGCACCGCCTTACCTGCCGCAACGATTTGACATCCTCTTTGATGTCCATGCCCCTTCTGGGCCGATTGCCGGAACTGCCGGAGTCTACATCCCTCAAAAGCTCGCACACTTCGATGGGCCTTGGCTCATCTCGGGATCACGGCTTCTGCCGGTTTGTGGTCGCCTTTCTTTTGGCTGAGATAATAATAGCATAGGAACGGCCTTTTGTCAACCCCATTTTTGATTTATTTTTTAAAAAGTAAAATGCAGAAAGGAAAGGAGGTCAACCGGGCGGAGGAATCGGCGGCTCACTTTTGCGTTTCTGACAATTGACGCAGGAACGGGGAATCCTCTATAATGATGCCTGACAAAAGCATACTCTGTGCGGAGCAGCCCGCACGGGAGACAGACATACAACAGCGCAGCGATGAAAGGAAGGGAACTTCATGAGCGAACTGACCTATCCCAACGCCCTGAAGCTGGGGACAAAGGAATATCGTGCCTGCATCCAACGGGGCGAGTACCCCTATCTGCCTGTCCTGGACGATATCCTGCCCAGCTATAATGAGTACAATCTGGTGGAATTGGGTTCCGTCCAAATCCCGGCGGAGAACGTGGTGGGCACCCGGACGGCAGGGCGTACCACCTCCTTTGCCCGTAACTTTATGCCTCTGCTCCCGGCCAGCTCCGAGTTCAGCGTGAAATGGGAAAAGCTGTGCAAGGCGCACCTCAATGAGGGCATCCGGGACAGCGTGGTCGTCTATGAGTACATGAACCGCTACTATGTCCAGGAGGGCAACAAGCGGGTCAGCGTACTGAAATATTTTGACGCCGTATTCATTCCGGCCATCGTCACCCGGGTGCTGCCTCCCAGGACGGATGCGCCCGACAACAGGCTCTATTACGAATATCTGGACTTCAACAAGCTCAGCGGCATCAACTATATCTGGCTCAGTCGCCTGGGCAGCTACAAAAAGCTCCAGCAGATGGTGGGCAAAAAGCCCCAGGAGAGCTGGACAGAGGAGGACGAACGGGCCTTCCAGCGGTTCTACTACCATTTCCGCCAGGGCTTTGAGTCCCTGGGCGGCGACAAGCTTCCGGCCACTCCGGCAGACGCAGTGCTGATCTTTCTGAATATCTACGGCTATGACAAGGCCAGAGAGATGACCGGCCAGGAGCTGCGGCAGAATCTGACCAAGATCTGGGAGGAGGTCGTCCTCCTCCGGGAGGAGAAGCCCATCGAGCTGGTGCTGAGCCCCTCCTTTGGGCACAAGACCTGGGTGAAAAAGCTGGCGGACACCCTGACCGGCGGAAAGGAGCCGCTGAACGTAGCCTTTGTCCACGACAAGACCGCCCAGGAGTCCGGCTGGACCTATCTCCATGAGCTGGGCCGCCGCCACGTGGAGCAGGTGTTTGAGGGCCAGATCACCACCCGGAGCTATTGCAACGCCCTGGAGGGCGACCCGGCGGAGCACATCCGGCAGGCAGTGGAGGACGGGGCCGACCTAATCTTCACCACCACCCCCCGGCTGCTCAATTCCAGCCTGGCGGTGGCGGTGAATCACCCGGAGGTCATTCTGATGAACTGCTCCCTGAACACCTCCCACCGGGCCATCCGCACCTACTATGCCCGGGCGTATGAGGCGAAGTTCATCACCGGAGCCATTGCAGGCTCGCTGGCGGTGGACGGGCAGGTGGGATATATCTGTGACTACCCCATCTATGGCGTCATTGCGGGCATCAACGCCTTTGCCCTGGGCGCGCAGATGGTGAATCCCCGGGCCAAGGTGCATCTGGAGTGGATGAACGACGGCTATTCCCAGGCGGTGGAGCGTCTGCTGAACAAAAATGTCCACCTGATCTCCGGCCGGGATATGAACCGGCCCAACAGCGACGACGCCAGCGCCTTCGGCCTGTTCTACATGGATAAGAATCGTCGTCAATCACTGGCCATGCCGGTATGGCACTGGGGCCTCTACTATGAGTATATCATCCGCAGCGTCCTCAACGGCACCTTCCGGGAGGACGGGGACAAAAATAAGGCCCGGAACTACTGGTGGGGGATGTCCTCCGGCGTGGTAGAGGTCATCTGCTCAGACAAGCTGCCGGTGAGCGTCCGGCGGCTGGCCCGGATGGTGGGCGGCGCCATTCAGTCCGGACAGCTCCACCCCTTTGACGGATTCCTCCGTTCCCAGGAGACGGTGATCCACGGCAGCGAGAACGACTCCGCCACCCCGGAGGAAATCATCACCATGGACTGGCTGGCGGAGAATGTGGAGGGCACGCTGCCTTCCTACAGCCAGCTGAGCTATGAGGGCAAGGCCACAGTGGACGTGGTCGGCGTAGAAAAGGTGGCGAAGGAGGCGGTGGAGACGCCGACCCCAACAGCGGAGGGCAAGCAGGCAGAGGTATGAAAATCCTGACGATCGCAGATGATGAGGACAAATACCTCTGGGACTACTATCAGCCGGGTCGGCTGGACGACATCGACCTGATTTTGGCGGCAGGGGATCTGGACGCCAGATACCTCACCTTTCTGGTGACTATGGCCCACTGTCCCCTGCTTTATGTCAACGGCAACCACGACCACTATGATGCGGTGCCCCCCGAGGGGTGCGAGTGCATCGAGGATCGTATTTACGTCCACAACGGAGTGCGTATTCTTGGGCTGGGCGGGTCGATCCGGTACAATCCCGGCCCCCACCAGTACACCCAGGGACAGATGGAGTGGCGCTGCTGTAAGCTGTTGCCCCAGATCGTCCGGCACAGGGGCTTTGACATCCTGCTGACCCACTCCCCTGCCTTTAGTCTGGGAGACGATCAGTCCTCTCCCTCCCATATCGGTTTTACCGCCTTTAACCGGTTGATGGAACGGTATCAGCCCCGTTATATGATACACGGCCACGTCCATCTGAATTACGGCTATAAGCTCCCCCGCTGGCGGGAGTATGGGCACACGAAAATCCTCAACGCCTGCGGGCGGTACGTGCTGGACTATGAGTCGAATCTACCGGAAAAATAACGCAAGCCGTCTGACGAAAGCGATGCAGAAGCATTGATAATCGAACAGCCCTCCGACCAATACGGCCGGAGGGCTGGCGTTTTGTCTCAAGGGAAGCTATGCTTAGAAGAAATCACTGGTCTTTTGGGGCGTATACGACCCCAGGCTGCTGCCATTGTAGCCCCGGACAATATAGGTGTAGACATTCCCGGATGTCAGATCCACATCCGTATCCGTCCAGGTCTGGGTGTCGGCGGAGGTGATGGTCTTGATGCGGGTGTAGCTGCCGTCCTCGTTCATCCGGTAGATGTAGTAGCCGGTGCAGCCGCCGCTCTCTGTCCAGGTGAGCACTACGCCGTCCTCACCCTTCGCCAGTTTCAGGGTGGTGTGGCCGATTCTCCGGTTGAACTGGGAAGTCCAGGAGCTGGTATAGCTGCCGTTGTAGGCCTGAACACGGTAGTAGTACACGACGCCTGCCGCTGCCGCCTTGTCGGTATAGGTCAGGGTATCAGCATCCAGAGTGGCGACCAAGACATAGCTGCCCGTCTCGGAGCGGCGGTAGAGCTTGTAGCCCTCGGCGCCGTCCACGGCGTTCCAGCTGGCGGTCAGGCCGCCTACCAGATTTTCCAGCGTGATGGTGGGCTCGGCCAGCCGCATGATGGTCTTACCCGTGGTGTTGTAGGCGCTGACGCTGGAGTTGTAGACCGCCTTCACGGTGAACACGTAGGTCTTGCCGGAGGTCACGCCCGTACTGGTATAACTGGTGTCGGTGGTCGTGCCCACCTTGCTCCAGCTGGAGGAGCCGGACAGCTTCCGCCAGACCTGATAGGAGGTTGCGCCGGTGACGGCGCTCCATGTCACCTGCACGCCGCTCTTGGTGTTGCTGACGCTGATATTCGTGGGAGTGGTCAGGCGGGTGATGTACTGAGAGGCGTAAGCGCTCCGGGCGGAGCCACGGACAGAGCGGACGATGTAGTAATACCGTACCCCCGCCTCGGCGGTCGTATCCGTATAGCTGGTAGTAGAGGTGGACACCTGCTTCAACAGCTCATAGTCCGTATCCGCCGTGCGGCGATAGACCTGATAGCCGGAGGTTGCGCCAGCGACGGAGTTCCAGGAGACTTTAATGCCGGAGGTGGTGTTCTCCAGACTGACCTTGGGCGTCGCCATGTACAGGATGTATCGTTGCGTTCCACGGCCGGAGGTAACTTCCCCGTTCACGGCCTCGATAGCGTAATAATAGGTGGTGCCGGAGACCGGGCTGGTGCTGAGGTAGGTCGTGCCGGTGGTGGTGGCGCACTTCTCCCACTTGCCGGAGGAGTTGTTCAGCCGCCAGACGATGTATTCAGTGGCCCCGTCCACAGCGCCCCAGCCGACGGAGACGCCGCTGGTGGAATTGTACAGGGACGTGATGGTGGGGGCGGTGAGCTCCTGCTCTGTCACGGTCACATCCAGTGTCTTTGCTGCGGCGTTGTAGTTGACGGTAGACGCAGCGGTGACGGTGATGGTCGCAGCGCCCGCCGTTATCCCTGTGACCAGACCGGAGCTGCTGACCGTGGCAATTGCGGTGTCGCTGCTCTCATAGCTCAGTGCGCCGTCGCCGGTGGTGCTGGCGGTAATCTGCGTGGTTTCGCCTGCCTGAATACCGGAGGAGGCGATGCCGGCGCTGACCGTCTGGCTGGCCTTGCTGATGGTGAAGGTGACTGTGGCGGTGCCGGTGTAATTTCCCTTGCCGGTGACCGTCACGGTGGCGGTGCCTGCGTTGGTGTTGTCGCTGTAGGCCACTGTGTAATCCGTTCCGCCGATCAGGGTGGTGGAGCCGTCCTTCACCGTCACCGCCGGCTTTTTCGCCGTTCCGTCATAGGTGTAGTCGGTGGCGGAGAGGGTGATGGTGCAGGTGGAAATATCCGTTGCCTCCTCCTCTGTCACCGTGACGCTCACCGTCTTTGTGGCAGAGTTATAATTCGCAGTGGACGCAGCGGTGACGGTGATGGTTGTAGCGCCTGCCGCTACCCCTGTGACCAGACCGGAGCTGCTGACCGTGGCAATTGCGGTGTTGCTGCTCTGATAGCTCAGTGCGCCGTCGCCGGTGGTGCTGGCAGTGATCTGCGTGGTTTCGCCTGCCTGAATACCGGAGGAGGCGATGCTGGCGCTGACCGTCTGGCTGGCCTTGTTGATGGTAAAGGTCACAGTGGCGGTGCCGGTGTAATTTCCCTTGCCGGTGACCGTCACGGTGGCGGTGCCTGCGTTGGTGTTGTCGCTGTAGGCCACTGTGTAATCCGTTCCGCCGATCAGGGTGGTGGAGCCGTCCTTCACCGTCACCGTCGGCTTTCTCGCCGTTCCGTTGTAGGTGTAGCTGGTGGCGGAGAGGGTGATGGTGCAGGCCGCAATGCTGCCCGCTTTATATACCACCTCGGTGGAGCCGGCGCTGACCCCTGCATCGGCCCGGGCGAATACCTGATAGGTATAGGTCACACCCTCTGTGATATCGCTGTCCAGCCAGGTGACATCCTCCGTTGCTGCAAGCAGAGCGTATGCACCGTCACCGCTCCTGCGGTAGATTTGATACTCCTCCGCCCCGGTGATAGCACTCCATCTCAGCTGAACGCCGGTGTCCGTTTTGGTCAGCGTAACTGCGGGCGTCTTCAGGTACAGAATGGTCATCGTCTCAGACGCTGCGCTGAGCGAGCCGCTTGCGTAGGCCGCTATGTAAAAGTCATAGGATGTGCCGCCGGTCAGGTTCATCGTCACGCTCTGGGTGCTGTCGCTTCCCGCCGTTGCGTTGACATAATTGCTGAACGTGCTTGCGGTAGAGGCTTTGTAGTAGACCCGATAAGTCGCTGCGCCGCTCACCGTGCGCCAGGTCACCTGCACGCCGCCGGAGGTGTTCTCCACGCTGAGCAGGGTCGGTATGGCCAGCCACATCAGCGATTTTTCCCCAGAGCCGGCGCTGGTATAGCTGTCGGTGCGGGCATAGACCTGATAGGTGTATGCAGCGCCGTCGGTGACGTCGGCGTCTACCCATAGGGTGTCTGTCGTTGTGGCGTGCAGGGCATACGCGCCGTTTTCAGGCTTGCGGTAAATGTCATATTCCTCCGCTCCCGTGACGGCGCTCCAGCTCAGCTGGATACCGGAGGGGACGTTGACCAGGGTGACGGTGGGAGCCTTCAGGCAGAGGATGGTCATGGTTTCGGACGCCTCGCTGACGGAATCCCCTGCGCAGGCGACCACATAGAAGTCGTAGGTCGTGCCGCTCGTCAGGCTCCGTGTCACGCTCTGCGTACTGCCGCTGTCCGCCGTGACGGAATAGACGGCATACCCCGTTCCCGTCGTCGCCTTGTAATGAATCTCATAGGATTCTGCGCCGCTCACCGTGCTCCACGTCACCTGAATACCGCCGTAGGCGTTTTCCAGGCTGACCAGGGTAGGTGCGGAGAGGTGCGCCATGGACTTCTCCGGAGAGCCGCCGCTGCTCTCATCCCCGGCGCAGGCATAGACCTGATAGGTGTAGGTGACGCCGTCGGCGGCGGACGTATCTGTCCAGGCGACGTCCTCTGTCGTGGCCAGCAG
>JAJPWY010000021.1 GCA_021205725.1 Clostridiales bacterium | reverse complement strand
CTCGGTGGGTCGCCTGGCCTGGATGTCCTGGAGGGTGGAGGCGTGGTGATGGTAGGTGTCCGGCAGCAGCTTGCCGTAAAACTCCTGCCGATAGCTGCCGCTGTCCGGCCAGAAGGTGGCGTAGCCTGCGGCGTCCATGACGGCAAAAATCTCGTTCATCACGTCGTCCATGATCGCCCTCGTCTCCGGGCACTCCCCCAGTGCGCCGTAGTGTACCCCCAGCACCGCTCCCAGCGGGTTCAGGGCGCAGTTGTAGAGCATTTTGGCCCACAGGGCCTTGTCCACCTCATTGCTGGCCTGGGCGGGGAGACCGCTCTCCCGGATGGCGGCGGCCAGGGGCTCCATGGGGGCGCAGTCCAGCCCGTAGAGGCTCCCCAGCAGCACCGGGGCGGTGTGGACGGTGATATTGCTGACATTGGGGGCGGTGCGCTCAAAGCCGGTGATGACCCGGGCGTTCCACACCTGTTCAGGAGAGAAGAAGCGGCGATAGGGCCGGTCGTTTCCCCAGCCGTTCTGGAGGATGACCAGTCTGCCCTGGGGCTTCAAAATGTCCCGGTGTGCGTCCAGCTTACGGCTGATATCATCGTTGGCCAGGGTCTTGGCGCAGACGAGGATGTAGTCGAACCGCCCCGGTGCAAAGGCGGCGTAGTCCGACTCCGCCCGCACCTGTGATGGGGGAATGTGTACCTCCCCGAACAGCCCGGTGCGGTGGACGCCGCCGGAGCGGATGGCCTCCAGGGTTGCGCCCCGGGCGAAGAAGGAGACCTGCTGCCCGGCGCTCGCCAGCCCGGCCCCCAGAGCGACGCCAATGGCCCCGGCCCCGACGATGAGAATTTCCATGGTGAGTCCCTCGTTTCCTGTGAACTGTCACCATTATATTGCATTTTCTGTCTCTCTGCAAGCCCTCCCCTCCGGCAGGCACAGCACCTCCCCCACAGGCAGCCGCCCTGCGTCCAGCAGCGCCGCCAGAGCCGGGAGGGTCGGGCACCCGTCAGGCAAAGTCAGGCCGGGCAGCTCCAGCCGCCAGCCGCCCATGGACGGGTCGTCGTCCCCCACTGGGAAGAAGCCGGGCCGCCACTGTCCCGGGAGAAAGGAGAGGGTGGCCGCCGCCCCGCCCTCCACCAGGGGGACGCCCAGCTCCTGCTGCAGATTCCAGCAGAAGGTCTCCTGCCGGAGCAGAGAGAGGGACAGGGCCTTGACCTCCCGGGCCAGGGCCTGACAGGTGCGGAGATAGCCCCGGGTCATCCGATCCCCCCGGACGGCCACCACCGACCGACAGGGCTCCAGCCCCCGTTGCCGGAGGTCGGCCAAAACCAGAGGAGCCGCCACCGCCTGCCACAGGCTCCTGGTGTGTACCGTGGGATAATAGGGGACAAGGGGACAGGGAGCCAGCAGACGGCGACAGCCCGCATCCTCCAGCCCGTCCAGGCCCCTGGCCATCCGCCGCCGGGCCAGCAGGCTCTCCGGCGACCCGGGGAGCCGGGCCTCCCAGACGGTGAGCCCCAGAACGTCGTGGCTCACCACCCGCACCCGATGGCCACATCCGGTAAAGTGTAAGTATCCAACCAACGCAGTTCACCTCTGATAAAGGGTATGCGCCGGAGCGGAGGATTAGAACCGGAATTTTGGGCGACTCTCCGCCGTTGTGCTTCCGGGCGGAATATGCTATACTGTCAGTCAAATCAAAGGAGCGGCTCCGGAGCCGCCCCGGGATACGGTGGTGATCTTATGCTCCAAATTAGCAATCTCCGCCTCCCTCTGGATGCAGGTCAGGAGGAGCTGGAGCGCCGGGCCGCCAAAGCCCTCCACATCGGTCGGAGAGACATTCGGGAGCTCCAGCTGGTGAAGCAGTCCATCGACGCCCGACGGAAGGGCGACCTCCACATGGTCTATACCGTCAACGTCCGGGTGTCGGACGAGGAGGGGGTGCTGCGCAGGGCCGGGCCTACGGTGCGCAGGCTGGAGCGCACGCCCTACCGCTTCCCGGAGACCGTCTCCCATTCCGGCCCCCGGCCTGTGGTGGTGGGCATGGGCCCTGCGGGGCTGTTTGCCGCCCTGTTTCTGGCCCGGGCGGGCATCCCGCCTGTGGTGGTGGAGCGGGGCCGTCCGGTGGAGGAGCGTCAGACGGACGTGGAGCGGTTCTGGGCCACCGGCGTCCTCGACCCCCGCTCCAACGTCCAGTTCGGAGAGGGCGGCGCAGGCACCTTCTCCGACGGCAAGCTGACCACCGGCACCCACGACCCCCGCATCTCCGCCGTGCTGGACGCCTTTGTGGAGATGGGGGCCCCCCCAGACGTGGCCTGGTCCTTCCGGCCCCATGTGGGGACGGACATCCTCCGCCAGGTGGTGCGCAATCTCCGGGAGGAGCTGCTCCGACTGGGCTGTGACATCCGGTTCGAGACCGCCCTGGTGGATCTGGAGACCGAGGGCGGGGGGCTGACCGCTGCAATTCTGGAGACGGAGCATGGCAGGGAGCGGCTCCCCGCCTCCCGGCTGGTGCTGGCCCCGGGGCACTCCGCCCGGGACACCTTCGCCATGCTCCACAGCCTGGGCCTTGCCATGGAGCCAAAGCCCTTCGCCATCGGCGTGCGCATCGAGCACTGTCAGAAGGCTGTCAGCCAGGCCCAGTATGGCCCCGCCTGGGAGCGTCTGCCCCCCAGCGACTACCATCTCTCCTGTCACCTGCCCGGCGGGCGTAGCGCCTTCTCCTTCTGCGTCTGTCCCGGAGGGATGGTGGTGGCCTCCGCCTCGGAGCCGGGACGACTGGTGACTAACGGCATGAGCTGCCGGGCCAGAGACGGGGAGAACATCAACGGCGGCTTTCTGGTGGGGGTCGGCCCGGAGGACTACCCCGGCCCGGACCCTCTGGCGGGCGTGCGATTCCAGGAGCAGTGGGAGGAGGCCGCCTTCCGCCTGGGGGGTGGAGGCTTCCGTGCCCCGGCCCAGCTGGCGGGAGACTTTTTACAGCGGCGGCCCTCCACCGCCGGAGGAGCCATTCGCCCCACCTATCGGCCGGGGGTGACCTGGACGGACGTGGGGCTCTGTCTGCCGGACTATGTGACCGAGACTCTCCGGGACGCCCTCCCCCTGCTGGATCGGAAGCTCCACGGCTTCGCCGCTCCGGAGGCGGTGCTCACCGGCATTGAGAGCCGGTCATCCTCCCCTGTGCGGGTGCTCCGGGGCGCCGATTTTCAGTCCAGTCTCCGGGGCGTCTATCCCTGCGGGGAGGGCTGCGGCTACGCCGGAGGCATTGTCAGCGCCGCCGTGGACGGCATCCGCATCGCCGAGGCGGTGGCGACGGGCTGACAGGCCGACGTTCCCTTTGTGCCGTCGCAGCTGATTTGGCAGAGCCGCTTTTTCATCCGTTCCATCCATTCCGGAGGTGTTGTTATGTCAATCGTTACAGGCCGCTTTGCCCCCAGTCCCAGCGGACGGATGCATCTGGGCAATGCCTTTTCCTGTCTGTTGGCCTGGCTGTCTGCCCGTTCGGAGGGCGGACGGATGCTCCTGCGGATCGAGGACTTAGACCCGGAGCGGTGCCGCCCGGACTACGCCCGGCAGGTGGAGGACGATCTCCGCTGGCTGGGGCTGGACTGGGACGAGGGCGGAGTGGACGGGGCGACCGCCTGCTGCCAGAGCCGCCGCCGGGAGATCTACGCCCACTATCTAAACCTTTTGCAGGAGCAGGGACTGCTCTACCCCTGCTTCTGCACCCGGGGAGCGCTCCACGCCGCCTCCGCCCCCCACGCCTCCGACGGCACCCCTCTCTACCCCGGCACCTGCCGGAGCCTGTCTCCCGAGGAGCGGGCCCGCCGGTCTGCGCTCCGCCGCCCCGCCCTGCGTATCCGTGTCCCTGACCGGGAAATCTCGTTCACCGACCGGCTCCAGGGCAATTATCGGGAAAATCTGGCCCGGGACTGCGGAGATTTTATTCTCCGCCGGTCAGACGGCGTCCACGCCTACCAGCTGGCGGCAGTGGTGGACGACGGGCTGATGGGCGTCACCCAGGTGGTGCGGGGCCGTGACCTGCTCACCTCTACCCCCCGGCAGCTCTGGCTCCAGGAGCTGCTGGGATTTCCTCACCCGGACTATGCCCACGTCCCTCTGCTGCTCTCTGACGACGGGCGGCGACTGTCCAAACGGGACAGAGATCTGGATCTGGGCGCTCTCCGTGCCTCGGGCCAGTCCCCGGAGTCGGTGGTGGGCCGGCTGGCGTTCTGGGCAGGGCTCCTCGACCGTCCGGAGCCCGTCTCTCCCCGGGAGCTGGTAGACCAATTTTCCTGGGACAAGGTGAGCCGTTCTGACGTGCGGCTGGGGCAAAATCCGTCTTATTTTTAAAATTCCCACTTGACAAAGGGAGACCCCATGGGTATAATAATACCTGCGCTGTGACGAGACTGTTATTTGTGCGACATGGCGGCGTAGCTCAGTTGGCTAGAGCACACGGTTCATACCCGTGGTGTCACTGGTTCAAATCCAGTCGCCGCTATTTTTTCTCCTCAGGAGAAAGCCCATGGCCCGTTGGTCAAGCGGCTAAGACACCGCCCTTTCACGGCGGAAACATGGGTTCGATTCCCGTACGGGTCAGTCTGGAGGCTTAGCTCAGCTGGTTAGAGCGCATGCTTCACACGCATGAGGCCACTGGTTCGAGTCCAGTAGTCTCCACTCAAAACGATTCCCGAAACCGGTTCCGGTTTCGGGAATTGTATTTTTTCGGGCGGGATCCTCCCATGCCCAAAGGCGCCTGTGGGCACGTGCCGACGGTCATCCCTTCTCGTTTAATATGTCCCGGATCCTTCCGGAAATCAGCTCGAAGGCGGTGTCGTTCATGCCGCTGTTGATGACCACGTCCGCCAGGGCCTTGGTGGGCTCCACATAGGCGTAGTGCATGGGCTTGACGGTGGTAAGGTACTGATCCATGATGTCCGTCATGGATCGGCCCCGCTCAATCACGTCCCGGGTGATCCGGCGGAGGATGCGCTCGTCGGCGTCCGCCTCCACGAAGATCTTGATGTCCATCTGGTTCCGAAGCGCCTCATCGCTGAGCACCAGGATGCCCTCCAGCAGGATGACCGGATGGGGCTTTACCGTGACGGTATGCTTGGAGCGGGTATGAAGGCTGTAGTCATAGACGGGACACTGAACCGTCTCCCCCCGCTTCAGCGCCCGGAGGTGCTCCACCAGCAGAGAGGTCTCCAGGGCGTCCGGGTGGTCATAGTTCTTCTTCTTCCGCTCCTCGAAGGGGATGTCGTCCTGGGCCTTGTAGTAGTTGTCGTGGTAGAGGACGGTCACCTCGTCCGGGAATGCGGCGCGGATACGGTTGGTGAAGGTGGACTTTCCGGAGCCGGTTCCCCCGGCGATACCGATGATGACTGGCGTCATGGCTGACCTCTCCTTTTTCTGTTTTCTGTTTTAGCCGGATGTATCTGATCCGTATTATTGCTCTTTGGGCGCATTGAATTTCTGATAGATCTTCATCCCCACCAGATAGCACACCAGAAAGACCACAATGACGACGGCCACGATCCCATACCGCTGATCCCCCAGGGCGCTGCCGCTGAGGGCGGTGAGCAGGATGGCGGGGAACCGGCCCACAAAGCAGATGAAGATCCACGACCAGACGGAGATTTTGGTCAGGCCCACCAGATAGGTGATGACATCCTTGGGCGCGGCGGGGATGAGAAAGACGATAAAGAGGACGGACTGGACTCTCTGGTTGTTGTCGAGAAAATGGATCTTGCTGATCTCCTCCGGGTCGATAAACAGCTCCACAAACTGCATCCCGAATTTGCGCACCAGCAGAAACACCAGCACGCTGGCAATGGTCATGCTGATATCGCAGATGATGGTGCCCGGCAGCACGCCGAAGACATACCCTGCGGCCAGCTCGAAGGGCCCGCCGGGGATGACGGCGAAGATGACCTGAACGATGTTCAGCAGACAGAATACCAACACCCCCAGAAAGCCGTTTTCCTGGATGTACGTTCTCAGGCTCTCCGGGTCAGAGACGAAGGAGAGGATGGGCTGCCAAAAAATGACAGCCAGCCCCACAAAAAAGATAACGACGGCGGCGAGGATGAGATAGCGGTATTTTTTCCTGTTCACAGGCAAGCCACCTTTCCCGGTTTGGAAACGTTTTGTCTGACAAAATGATTATAGCACGATGGGTCGCAGAGGGCAATCCGAAGCTCTGCTTTCCTTATTATACCACACACCGCCCCAAAATCCGACCACCCAAATGCTGAAACTTTCCTGGATTTTCGGCAGCGCACGAAATCGCCCGCCCCTCCCACGGCAGGGAGAGGCGGGCGAGACGGCCTATTGGAGGTAGACCTTTAACCGGTCGATGTTGTTCTGTTCCTGTACGATGGTCTGCCGGGCCAGATCGGCGGCTGGATTCTTGGCCTGCTGGGCCAGCTGGGCCTCAGCCTGGCTCTGGGCCGGGTCGTCCCGGCTGTCCCCGTAGCTGTTGAGCACTCCGGTCAGGTTGAGAATCCCCATATTGCTCCCCTGGATCATCAGCTTGGCCAGATATGAGGTCTCCCGGTTCATCAGGGTCTTCCCCTGGAGACAGAGCCACAGCATGGCCTGCTGCTCCCCCGTCAGCTCCCGGGGACATTGGCCCAGCCTGCCCAGCTCCTGCTCCGCCTTTGCCCCGGTATCCTGGTACTGCTGGCACTGAGTCCTGAGGTCCGACCGAAAACGGGCGTTTTTCACCTTGGGCAGCAGCAGCCGGATGGCCTCCGTCCCCATGGCGGAGCCCTGATAGACCTCCTGGAGCAGTGCGCACTCGTTGGAAAATTCCATGGAATCGTCCTCCTCTGATTGGTATGGAAGCGAGTCCGGATTTCGCCTCCCGGATATTTTGTCCGGGCGGTTGCAATTCATGCGAATTTCGGGTATGCTTTGAGACAGGAAAATTTTGATGAAAGAGGGAAACGCACATGGAACAGATTTGGCTGGAGGTCAGCATCGACACCGTCTCCCCCTGTCTGGAGGAGCTGGCGGCCTACCTCACCGGCCGGGGCATCGTGGGCCTGGTGCTGGAGGATGAGGCAGATCTGGAGCAGTTCGAGGACGAAAACGAGGCCTGCTGGTCGGATGTCAGCGAGTCCCTCAGGGCCACCTATCGGGGTGTCTCCCGGGTGAAGTTCTACGTCACCGACGATGAGGACGGCCATGCCCGCCTGTCCGAGGTGACCGCCGGGCTGGAAGGCTTCCGCAGCCGGGTGGGGATGGAGGCCGGAACCCTGGCGGTGTCCACCCGCTCCCTCCAGGAGGAGGACTGGTCTCAGAGCTGGCGGAAATACTACCAGCCCTTCCCTGTGGGCGAGCGGCTCTACATCGTCCCGGATTGGATGCGCCAGGAGGAGGTGCCCCAGGGCCGGGTGCCCCTGTATCTGAACCCCGGCCTGATCTTCGGCACCGGCTCCCACGACACCACCCGGCTCTGTCTGGAGGCGGTGGAGCGACAGGTCCGACCCGGCGACCGGGTGCTGGACCTGGGCACGGGCAGCGGCATTCTCTCCATCGCCGCCCTCCGGCTGGGGGCGTCGGAGGCGGTGGGCTGCGACATCGACCCCAAGGCCGCCCGG
The DNA here is from genome assembly GCA_021205725.1 of Clostridiales bacterium. Taxonomy (GTDB): domain Bacteria; phylum Bacillota; class Clostridia; order Oscillospirales; family Oscillospiraceae; genus Onthomonas. The sequence goes on along the minus strand of JAJPWY010000021.1, from coordinate 35,815 downwards.
GTGGCTCTGGAAAACGCCGCCTGCAACGGGGTGGAGCAGTCCTTCCGGGTGGAGACCGGCGACCTGACCCGGGACGAGGGCCTGCGGCAGCGCCTCTCCGGCCGGTATCGGCTGGTCATGGCGAACATCATCGCCGACGTCATCATCCCCCTGATCCCTCACGTTCCGGATTATCTGGCGGAGGACGGGGTGTTTCTCACCTCCGGCATCATCGACCACCGGGAGGAGGACGTGGCGACGGCGCTGAGAGAACACGGCTTCACCATCCTGGAGCGGCGGGAGTCCGGCGGATGGATCTCCTTCCTGGCGAAGTTGTCATAATTTATTATTATGTCAATAAAACCCTGATCCCCAGGCCGATGAGCACCATCCCGCCCGCCAGGTCAGCCCACCGGTGGAGGCGGCTGCCCACGCTCTGGCCCAGCAGTCCTCCAACGGCGGAGAGGACGAAAGCCACCGCCCCGATGACCAGGGCAGAGGAGAGCAGCTCCTGCCCCAGATAGGCCAGGGAAACCCCGGCGGCCAGGGCGTCCAGGCTGGTGGCCAGGGCCAGGGTGGCAAGGGAGAGGGGCCGCAGCTCGTAGCGGCGGGAGGGGGCCTCCTTCTCCGGGGAGAGAGCCTCCCAGACCATCCCCAGGCCCAGAAAGGCCAGCAGGCCAAAGGCGGCCAGCTGTCCCGCCCGCCACAGATATTGGCTGAGCCGGTGGCCAAAGGCCCCGCCGATGAGGGTCATCCCCGTCTGGAAGCCTCCGAACCACAGCCCTACCGCCAGGCTGTCCCGCCATCGGAGGCCGTGTCTGCCCCCGTTGGCTCCACAGCAGACGGCGGCAGCAAAGGCGTCGATGGCCAGGCTCAGGGCCAGAAACAGGACAGAAAGCATAAAATAACCCCTCCCAGATGTTGTGAGAGATTCTATGCGGACAAGGGCGGGAATAAGACGGAGGAACGGTCATGGAGGACAGGAAGTGGATGGATGAGGCCCTGGCGCTGGCCCGGGCCGCCGGGGCGGCGGGAGACGTGCCGGTGGGCTGCGTCGTCATCCGGGGGGACGAGATCGTGGGCCGGGGCCAAAACCGCCGGGAGGAGACTCACGACGCCACCGCCCACGCCGAGATGGAGGCCATCCGCATGGCCTCCCAGGCCCTGGGGCGCTGGCATCTGGAGGATTGCACCCTGTACGTCACCCTGGAGCCCTGCCCCATGTGCGCCGGGGCGGTGTGGAACGCCCGGATGGGCCGGGTGGTCTTTGGGGCGGCGGACCCCCGGGCGGGGTGCTGCGGCTCCCTGCTCCACTTCGGTCTGGAGGGCCTGACCCCGGAGCCGGAGATCGTGGGAGGCGTGGAGGCAGAGGCCTGCGCCAATCTCCTGCAGGACTTCTTCCACGGTTTGCGAATTTCAAAAAAAGTAGGCGGTTAACACTTTTGTAACGTTTTCTCACTTACTTTTGTAATATCCCGGTGCTATCTTATATTCAGCAAGTGATAGCAGCTTCTTTTCATTTCATCCTCCTTTCTTCTTTTTGGAAACGGCAGCCTCCCCCCGGCTGCCGTTTTCGCCTTTCCGGGCACCGTGCCACCTTCGAAAAACCAATCTAACCTTTGGATTTCATATAATTGTAATAAAATCTGCCTTGGATTCGTAACAACTTCGGAGTATCCTATACTTGCAAGCAGGGATACTTCGCTTTTCATTCTTCCTCCTTTCTTTTTGTAAAACCGGCGATCGCAGGATCGCCGGTTTTATATTTCGGTGGAGAGAATATGAGCCGACCGTTAGCGGTGATCTCAGGTATTTTTTTCATGCTGCTGGCCCCGGGGATACGGCTCCACCTGGTCTGTCAGGCCCAGCATATAATCTATACTGGTCTGATAATACCGGGCCAGCTGAATAAGTGCGGTGGTAGGCAGGTCGTTTTCCCCTGTCTCGTATTTGGAGTAGCCCGTTTGGGACATATGCAGCAGCTTTGCAACAGCGGTCTGGTTCAAATCCCGGTCTTCCCGGAGCGCACGAATACGTGGGTACATAAATATCACCTCTAAAACAGCATAGTTAATCTGTTTCAGAGTATTGACTTTTAATCTGTTTCAGGTTAAACTTGTGTAAATACAGCAATGTCTGTAGTAGCGATAGAAAGGAGAAAAAACACATGGAGGAATCTGAAAAGACCGTATTCTGTAAGCATTGCGGGGCCAAAATCCCGGCAGATGCCGTCATCTGCACCGCCTGCGGCCGTCAGGTAGAGGAGCTGAAACGGGAGCAGGCAGAGCAGCCCCAGGTCGTCATCAACAATACCAACACCAACCAGAATGTCAATGCAAACGCCTTTGTTGGCGGCAGGATGAAAAACAAATGGGTGTCCTTCTTTCTTTGTCTGTTTTTGGGCTGGCTGGGCGCACACAAGTTCTACGAGGGAAAGATTGGCATGGGTATCCTCTACCTGTGTACAGTTGGGCTCTTTGGCATCGGAATTGTGGTAGACCTGATCTCTATTCTCTTCAAGCCCAACCCGTACTTTGTCTGACACACACAGTAAGCTGACCCCTTCCGTTTTTTCGACAGCGAATATATTTTAACCAGACTGCAACGGCCCTGCAATAGACGCACTCCTCTCCCCGAAAGCATAAAAGCGCAAAACCGGCCCCCGCCGAGGCGGGAGCCGGTTTTTATGGTTTAATTTTGTGCTGATGCGGTGTCTGCGGCTTAGCCGTACAGGTCGCCCAGCTTCTTCAGGTGCTCGTAACGGGCCATGGCGGTGTCCTCGGACTTCTGGAACAGCTTCTCGGCACGCTCCGGGAAGGAACGGGTCAGAGCGGAGAACCGGGCCTCGCCCATCATGAAGTCACGATAGCCGGGCTTGGGCTCCTTGGAGTCCAGAGTGAACGGGTTCTTGCCCTCGGCCTTGAGAGCCGGGTTGTACCGGAACAGGTTCCAGTAGCCACAGTTGACGGCCTTCTTCATCTCGGCCTGGCAGTTGGTCATGCCGCCCTTGATGGAGTGCAGCTCGCAGGGGCTGTAGCCGATGATGAGGGAGGGGCCGGGATAGGCCTCGGCCTCCACCATGGCCTTGATGCACTGAGCGGGGTTGGCGCCCATAGCGACCTGGGCCACATAGACATAGCCGTACTGCATCTGGATCTCAGACAGGCTCTTCTTGGCAATCTCCTTACCGGCGGCGGCAAACTGAGCCACAGCGCCGATGTTGGTGGACTTGGAGGCCTGTCCGCCGGTGTTGGAGTAGATCTCGGTATCGAACACGAAGATGTTCACATCCTCGCCGGAGGCCAGGACGTGGTCCACGCCGCCGTAGCCGATGTCGTAGGCCCAGCCGTCGCCGCCGAAGATCCAGCAGGACTTCTTGTTCAGGTAATCCTTCTGCTTCAGGATCTCCTGAGCGGCCTCGCAACCGCAGGCCTCCAGAGCGGCGATGAGCGCCTTGGTGGGCGCCTGGTTGTCGGCGGAGGAGTTGTAGGTGTCCAGCCAGGCAGCGGCAGCGGCCTTGACCTCGTCCCCGGCGTTCTCGGCCAGAGCCTCGACCTTGGCCTTCAGGGAGTCACGGATGGCCTTCTGGCCCTGATACATACCGAAGCCGTGCTCGGCGTTGTCCTCAAACAGGGAGTTGGCCCAGGCGGGACCCTTGCCCTCCTTGTTGACGGTGTAGGGGGAGGTGGCAGCGGTGCCGCCCCAGATGGAGGAGCAGCCGGTGGCGTTGGAGACGAACATCCGGTCGCCGAACAGCTGGGTGATGATGCGGGCGTAGGTGCTCTCGGCGCAGCCGGCGCAGGAGCCGGAGAACTCCAGCAGAGGAGTCTTGAACTGGGAGCCCTTGACGGAGTTGTCCACCAGCTCGTCCTTGACGGAGACGTTGGCGACGCAGTAGTCGAATACGGGCTGCTGATCCAGCTGGCTCTCCTGGGGAACCATGGTCAGGCTCTTGGTGGGGCAAACACCGGCGCAGACGCCGCAGCCCATGCAGTCCAGGGGGGAGACGGCCAGAGCGAACTTGTACTTGCCCTTGCCCGGGCCCACCTTGAAGTCGGCCATCTTGGTCTGGGCGGGAGCGGCGGCCTGCTCATCGGCATCCAGGGCATAGGCCCGCAGGGTGGCGTGGGGACAGACGAAGGCGCACTGGTTACAGGCGACGCACTTGGTGGGATCCCACTCTACCACGTTGACGGCCACGCCACGCTTCTCATAAGCGGAAGCGCCGGAGGCGAAGGTGCCGTCCACCATGGGCTCGAAGGCGGAGACGGGGAGGCTGTAGCCGTTCATGGCGTTGATGGGCTGCATGACCTCCTTGACCAGCTTGACGGTGTCGGGGCGACCGGTCAGCTCAGCAGCGGGGGCGTCCGGCTCCGGGTTGGCCCAGGACTCGGGGATCTCATGCTTGACGAAGGCGGTGGCACCGGCGTCGATGGCGTCCCAGTTCTTCTGAACCACGTCACGGCCCTTCTTCAGGTAGGAGTGCTCGGCGGCGTCCTTCATGTACTGGATGGCGTCCTCAGGAGGCAGCACCTTGGCCAGAGCGAAGAAGGCGGACTGGAGGACGGTGTTGGTGCGCTTGCCCATGCCCACCTTCTGGGCCAGGTCGATGGCGTTGATGGTGTACAGGTTGATCTTGTGATCGTACATGTACTTCTTGCTCTCGGCGGAGAGATGCTGCTCCAGCTCCTCAAAGCTCCACTGGCAGTTGACCAGGAAGGTGCCGCCGTCCTTGATGTCGTTGACGATCTTGAAGTGCTTGGTGATGTAGGAGGGGTTGTGGCAGGCCACAAAGTCCGCCTTGTTGATGTAGTAGGGGCTGCGGATGGGCTTGTCGCCGAAGCGCAGGTGGGAGACGGTGACGCCGCCGGTCTTCTTGGAGTCATACTGGAAGTAGGCCTGGACGTACTTGTCGGTGTGGTCGCCGATGATCTTGATGGAGTTCTTGTTGGCGCCCACGGTGCCGTCGCCGCCGAGGCCCCAGAACTTGACCTCCACGGTGCCCTCAGCAGCAGTGTTGGGGGCGGGCTTCTCCTCCAGGGAGAGGTAGGTCACGTCGTCGGTGATGCCGATGGTGAAGTGCTCACGAGGCTCGTCCTTGGACAGCTCCTCGTACACGGCAAAGATGGAGGAGGGGGGAGTATCCTTGGAGCCCAGACCGTAGCGGCCGCCGGAGACGGACACGTCGTTGCGACCGGCCTTGGCCAGAGCGGTGACCACGTCCAGATACAGAGGCTCGCCCAGAGCACCCGGCTCCTTGGTGCGGTCCAGCACGGCGACCTTCTTGGCGCTCTCGGGGAGGGCGGCCAGCAGACGCTCGGCGGAGAAGGGCCGATACAGATGGACGTTGATCATGCCCACCTTTTCGCCGTGGGCGTTCAGGTAGTCCACCACCTCGGAGGTCACGTCGTTGACGGAGCCCATGGCAATGATGACCCGGTCAGCGTCGGCAGCGCCGTAGTAGTTAAACGGCTTGTAGTCGGTGCCGATCTTCTCGTTGATCATGTCCATGTACTTCTCCACCACGTCGGGCACTGCGTCATAGAACTTGTTGCAGGCCTCACGGTGCTGGAAGAAGGTGTCGTCGTTCTCGTGGGAGCCACGGACGACGCCGTGGTTGGGGTTCAGGGCGTGATCCCGGAAGGCCTGGACAGCGTCCATGTTGACCATCTCGGCCAGATCCTTGTAGTCCCAGACGGACAGCTTCTGGATCTCATGAGAGGTACGGAAGCCGTCGAAGAAGTTCAGGAAGGGCACCCGGCTCTCGATGGCGGCCAGATGGGCCACAGGGGCCAGATCCATGACCTCCTGGGGGTTGGCCTCGGAGAGCATGGCAAAGCCGGTCTGACGGCAGGCCATGACGTCCTCGTGATCGCCGAAGATGTTCAGGGCGTGGGTGGTCAGGGCACGGGCGGCCACGTGGAGCACGCCGGGGAGCAGCTCGCCTGCGATCTTGTACATGTTGGGGATCATCAGCAGCAGGCCCTGAGAGGCGGTATAGGTGGTGGTCAGCGCACCTGCGGCCAGAGAGCCGTGGACGGTGCCGGCGGCGCCGGCCTCAGACTGCATCTCGATCACCTTGACGGTGTTGCCGAAGATGTTCTTCTGGCCCTGAGCTGCCCACTGATCCACATAGTCCGCCATGGGGCTGGACGGGGTGATGGGGTAGATGCCAGCAACCTCAGTGAACGCATAGGATACCCATGCGGCTGCGTTGTTCGCATCCATGGATTTTTGTTTTCTGACAACCATGATTTTGGACTCCTCCTTCATGACGAAGACTGTGTTTTCCGCACCTCCGGCGACACCGGCCCACACCAGAGCGGCCCAAAACGGGCGCACAGAGAAAGCCGTGCCCGGCGAAGTGACAGATCATCTCGGTCATTCGATTCCAAAGCCAATGCTTTTACTCCATAATCATATCAGCAATTTGACCGTTTGTAAACCATGAAATCGTGGTTTTTATGTGATTTTCTTCAGATTTTACAGTTAGCATCGGCTTACTTTTGGTGGAAAGTTGCAAAATTGGGGCTATCCGGCAAAATCTGCCCAATGATGGGAAAATAGTTGGGAAAATCCGGGGTGAGGCGGGCCGTTGGCTCTTCCCAAAAGATTATCCATGACTAACCGCCCGCCCCGTGCTATCATATCCTATATAGAAAAAACCGCCAAATCCGGCGGCGAAGTGATTTTTGCAAGGAGTGACAGATATGAAGGTACTGCTCATCAACGGAAGCCCCCATGAGAAGGGCTGCACCTATATCGCCCTGGCTGAGGTGGCCTCCGCCCTGGAACGGGAGGGCGTGGAGACCGAGCTGTTCTGGGTGGGAAATCATCCTGTGCCCGGTTGCATCGCCTGCGGTAAGTGCGCCACCACGGGCCAGTGCGTCTTTGACGGCGGCGTCCACCAGATCACCGACGAGCTGGACAGCATCGACGGCATTGTAGTGGGCTCTCCCGTGTATTACGCCTCCGCCTCCGGACAGATCACGTCCTTCCTGGATCGGCTGTTTTATGTCAACGGAAAGCGGATGGCGGGCAAGCTGGGGGCCAGCGTGGTCTCCTGTCGCCGGGGCGGAGCGACAGCCGCCTTTGACCAGCTGAACAAGTACTTCCTCATCAGCAATATGACGGTGGTGGGCTCCCAGTACTGGAACCAGGTTCACGGCAACACCCCCGACGAGGTGCGCCAGGACGAGGAGGGCCTCCAGACCATGCGCACTCTGGCAACCAATATGGCCTGGCTGCTCAAGAGCATCCGGGCAGGCCGTGAGGCTGGCGTCCCCGCCCCGGTGTATGAGGCAAAGCGGGGAACAAACTTTATCCGCTAACGCAGTCTGCCGTCAGTAAGAGAGTCCGGAAAGAGAGAGGGATCTTATGAAGCAAGAGAGCCTGCCGTATTCCCAGCCTGATCTGTTTGGGAAATACGCCTCCAACTGTCTCAAGGGCATTGCCATCGTCATGCTCCTCTGTCATCACTGCTTCCGCACCTCTGCGCTGTACAGCAGCTATGACATCACCTTTCTCATTCCGGAACGGTATATCGTCTATGTGGCCGGCTTCTGCAAGGTCTGTGTGGGGATGTTCGCATTTATCAGCGCATACGGGCTGACCAGGAAGATGATGGCCCTTCCCACTCGTCCGTCCCGTGCCCTCTCCGACTCGACCTGGAATCTGATCTCCTCCCGGCTGGTCAGGCTCCTGGGCGCCTTTATCTTTGTATTCCTGCTCACCGACCTGTTCGCTCTGTTTCTGGGGCCCGGGCGTCTGGTGTCAAAATACGGAGCGCTGTCGTGGAAGTCGATCCAGTACTGGCTTTTGGATATGTTCGGACTGGCGGAGCTGCTGGGCACCCCCACCTTTCTGCCGACCTACTGGTACTACAGCCTGGCCATCGTCATCATCCTTCTGATCCCCGCCCTGTACCTCCTGCGGGAGAAGATCGGCAGTCCCGCTTTTCTGGCGCTGGTGTTTGTCATCAATTTTACCGTGACCTTCAACAACGACAATATCTATCGTTACATACTCTGTATTGCCGTGGGCGTGGTATGCGCCCGGGACAACGTGATCACACGAATCGTCCGCCTGCGCATCCGCCCCGGAGACAGAGCCAACGGGATCTGTAAATGTCTAATCTACGTCGCTCTGCTGGCCCTGCTGGTGCTTCTCCGGAACGGTGCGTTGAAGGACGCCCTGTGGCCCGTCTGGGAGGCGGTCATCCCGGTGGTGCTGGCCTCCTTCGGCTGCGAGTTTCTCTTTCGCATTCCGGGGCTGCACCAGATCCTGTCATTTCTGGGTGTCCATTCCGGCAATATCTTCCTGGTTCACAACCTGTTCCGATCCGTTTGGTTCGGGAGCTTCACCTACTCGTTCCGGTATCCCGTACTCATCATTGCGGTACTGCTGGCCGTCTCTCTGGCGACCTCCATCGTCATCGAAGCCCTGAAACGGCTGCTCCACTATCCCGCCCTGCTGGATTTCATCGTCCGCCGTCTCCACCGGGAGACGGATACCCAGGACTGCGCCGTCTCCCCATAAGCCAATAAGCGTTTGCCTTTACAAACCACTCTGAACGCAAAAAATCAGGGCCTCAGCCTTTTACAGCTGAGACCCTTCGATGCACGAGGCGGGAGTCGAACCCGCACGCCCTTGCGAGCACTGGCACCTGAAGCCAGCGAGTCTACCAATTCCACCACTCGTGCATACCGTCAAGCGGCTCGGTATCGGACGCAAGTGATAATATATCACTCGGCTCGGGCTTTGTCAACCCCTGTTTTTACTTTTTTTCGCTACGGAGGAGGATTATTCCTCCTCCATTTTCAGCTCCTCCGGGATATGCACCGCCTTGGGAGCCGCCCGCCACATCTTGCGCAGCATCTCCCGGCTGGGCTGGAGCCGCACCTCCCGGAGCACCTCGTCCCGGACGAACATGAGGTAGACCGGCACCCCTGCGGGGTTTCGATCCGTCAGATCCATTCGGAGCGTTCCCTCGCTGCCCAGCACCTTGCGGTAGGCTGCGATCTCCGGGGCGTCCTCCCGGGCCATGCACTCCACGTCGTCCAGCTGGAAGGTGGCCAGGGAGCGGCGCTTCTCCCCCCGCTCGATGGCCTCGATGTCCAGCTGACGACCCCAGAACTGATACTCGTACTCGGTGGAGGTCACCTGTAGGGTCTTCCACCGGAGCACCAGGCTGAGCACAGCGATGATCAGCGTCCACCAGGTCACAAACACCGCCGCAATGACGCACAGCACCGTCAGCACGATATAGGCGGCGCTGGCAATGCGCACCGATTTGGGAACGGTGGGGGTGATCAGAGTCTCACAGTAGTTGCTATCCTCATCATACATGACAAGTTCCTCCCGAAGCTGATTTTGTATTGCAATATAGTTTACACGGTTTTACGCCGAATGGCAAGGGCGATGATTGCAGGAACGACACCCGCTCCCGCAAAAATCGCTCCCCGGCGGCGGCCTCTGCCTCAATCCTCATCCGCAGGATATCGCTCCGCCGCCGCCAGCACGTCCCCGGGGGTATTCGCCTCCATGAGGGCGTCCAGCAGGGGGTCGTTCATAAAAATGCGCACTAAGCTCTGGATACAGTCCAGATGCTCCCCGGAGTCCCGGGCGGCCAGGGTGAACAGCAGGCGGGCCGTCTTGGGCGTCCCATCCGCCCCTGGGCCAAAATCCGCCGCCTCTCTCAGCCGCAAAAGACTGACCCCTGTTCGATGAACACAGGACGGCTCCTGCTGAGCGTGAGGCATGGCGACGCCGTGGTCAAAGACCAGATAGGGGCCGTACTGCCGGATACAGGCGATGATCTGCTCGCTGTAGCCGTCATCCACATACCCCTGTTCCGACAGAGGCTCCACCCCCAGCCGAACCGCCTCCTCCCAGGAGGAGACCCTGTCTGCAAACCGGCAGAGACCCTCCTCTGCCATCTGCTGCAATAGCCCTGCCACGGGTCGCTCCCTCCTTTGGTGCAGAACTGCCCGGACACGCCCGGGGAATTTCTCTTTGCGAATCTTCGGATCCGTGGTATACTGAACACGGAACTGTCCCCGTTTCCATCGGAGACAAAAACGGAGGTTTATTATGCTGGAAGAACTGAAGCAAAAGGTGTACGAGGCGAATATGGAGCTGCCCCGCCGGGGCCTTGTCACCTATACCTGGGGCAACGTCAGCGGCATCGACCGGGAAAAGGGCCTGTTCGTCATCAAGCCCTCCGGGGTGGAGTATGACGAGCTGCGGCCGGAGGATCTGGTGGTCATGGATCTGGAGGGCAACCAGGTGGAGGGCACGCTGAACCCCTCCTCGGACACAAAGACCCATCTGGTGCTCTACAACGCGTTCCCCCAGATCGGCGGCATCGTCCACACCCACAGCCCCTATGCCGTGGGCTGGGCCCAGGCCGGAGAGGACATCCCCTGCTACGGCACCACCCACGCCGATTACTTCTATGGCCCCATCCCCTGCGCCCGGCACCTGACCCAGGAGGAGCTGGACGAGGACTATGAGCGCAACACCGGCAAGATCATCGTGGAGGAGTTCCGCTCCCGGGGCATCGACCCGGTGGCTGTTCCCGCTGTCATCTGCCACAGTCACGGCCCCTTCACCTGGGGCAAGGACGCAGCCCAGGCGGTCTACCACGCCGTGGTGCTGGAGGAGGTGGCGAAAATGGCCATTTTCACCCGACAGGTGGCCCCCAACGCCGCCCCTGCTCCCCAGCGCATCCAGGACAAGCACTATCTCCGCAAGCACGGGCCCAACGCCTATTACGGGCAGAGAAAGCAGAACTGACTACACCCGCCGGGCGGTCTCCAGGGCCAGCTCCACCATCTGAGCAAAGCCGCTCTCTCGCTCCTGAGGACTCAGGGCCTCGCCCCGGGGGATGTGGTCGGACACGGTGCAGACAGCCAGAGCGTTTCCGCCCCAGCGGGCGGCGTTCATGTACAGGGCGGCGCTCTCCATCTCCACCGCCAGCACCCCCATCTTCTGCCAGCTCTCGTTGGTTCGGAGGGCCGGGGGCAGCCCCTCCTCGTCCCCGTAAAAGCGATCTGAGGACAGGAGATTGCCCACATGGAAGGGCAGATTCCGTTCTCCGGCCACGGCGACGCAGGCCTGTAACAGGGAGAAGGCGCAGAGGGGTGCAAAGCTGCCGGGTAGGTGGTACTGCTCCGCCCAGCTGCTGTCGGTGGAGGCCCCCTGGCCGATGACGATGTCCCTCAGCCCTACCTCTGGCTGGATGGCTCCCGCCGAGCCGATGCGGATGATGTTGCGCACTCCGAAAAAGCGGAACAGCTCATAGGAGTAAATTCCCATAGAGGGCATCCCCATGCCGGAGGCCATGACGGAAATGCGGGTGTCTCCATAATAGCCGGTATAGCCCTGCACTCCCCGGACATTGTTGACCAGGACGGCGTCCCGGAGAAACTGCTCTGCAATCCACCGGGAGCGCAGAGGGTCGCCGGGCATGAGGACGGTCTCCCCAAAGTCCTCCGGCCGGGCGTTGATGTGAGGGGTAGGATAGTTGGGCATGGTGATTCCTCCCGGACGTTTTTTCTGGGATAGCATAGCACAAAAAAGCACTTTTGTAAAGCAGCGCAAAGCCGGCAAACGGGTTTTCCCGTCTGTCGGCTCTGTCTGTCAATCGGTTATTCGCCGTCTGTCCCGGTCAGATCACGCCAGGATGCGGCAGTGGTATGGAATTACTTGCTCTGCTCGGCCAGCCAGGTCCACAGGCTCACCCCGTCCTCCTCACACTGGTCGTTAAAGAAGTACAGCCAGGACCAATGGCCCATGTACTCATAGGCGGAGCCGTCCTCGGTGGTGTAGAGGCCGGTGGTGTCCACCACGCTGTCAAAGACGGAGGTGTGCACGTCTGCGCCGATGGCCTGGAGCCGCTCAATGGTGGGCATCTCGTACAGCGTGGGATCCACCGTCGTATCGTTGGCGGCGTAAACGAACCAGACAGGCAGGTCTTTGATGCCCTCCAGCTGCTCATCGGTGATGCCGGAATCCAGATAGGCCTCGCAGATGGGGAAGGCGGCGGCAAAGTAGTCGGGGTAGTTTAGGATGAGATCCATGGTCATGTAGCCGCCGTTGGAGCAGCCGCCCACATAGATGCGGTTGGCGTCAATCCCCTCGTGGTTTGCCACATAGTCCTCGATCAGCTCCATCAGGGTGGCGAGATAGATGGAATCGGTGCCGGGGTTGTCTGCCCAGTTGCCCTCCTCATCGTAGGTCAGCCAGAAGGTAGGCGTCTGGGGCGTCAGCACATAGGCGCCGCCCATGGCGCTCTGGAACGCCTCGTCATACAGAGCCGTGACCTTGTTGCCCAGGTTGTTGATGGAGGGATCGGTGCCGCCCTCGCCTGCGCCGTGGAGCCAGATCACCAGGGGATGGAGCTCCCCGTCGTCCTCGGGCTCATAGGAGCCGTAGCACAGCGTCTCGCCGTCGCTGCCGGTGAAGGTGCCGGTGAGATCCACCTGCTCCAGCTGAGGCATAGAGGCGGCGCTCAGGTCGATGGCGGCGTCCACAGCCAGCCCGGTAACGGCTGTCCCGTCCTCTGCGGCCAGAGCGCTGCTGTCGGTGAGAGAAATGGCCAGCTCATAGGGGCTGCACACGGTGTTCATTCCGGTAAACACGTCATAGCAGTAGGGGGAGCCCTCGTCAGGGCTGTAGTACAGCTCCAGGGCAATATAGGCAGAGGCCTCGTCCACCTGGTTGCCGTCGGCGTCGCAGGTATAGGCGTCGGTGACGGTGCGCTCCGCCTCGGCGACGGTGTGCTCGGTGGCGTCCAGGGTGTCGTCATACAGAGCGGCCCAGTTAAAGCTCTCCTTCTGCTCGACGACGGCAAAGGCGGATGCGTCCACGGTGGCGGCGTCCACCGCCTGATCCAGGGACAGAACCACCTTGGTCACTGCAGGGCCCCAGTCAAAGCCCTCGATTACGGCGGTCTGAGTGCCGGAGAGGGTCAGCTCGCTGGCGGTCTCCTCCACATTCTCCACGACCTCATCGGTCTCCTCGGCGACTTCCTCGTCAGTTGCGTCCTCGGTCTCCTCCGCTTCTGTGGTGTCTGCGGTGGAGGTCTCGGCTGTGTCGGTTTCTTCCTCGGTGGTGGTGGAGCTGCATGCGGTGATGCTCAGCAGCATGGCTAATGCCATCAGCAGAGCAGCGAGTCTGGTGATTTTCATACTTTTTCCCCCTTTTATTTGAGTTGCGCAAGGACGTTTCCTTCGCTTACGTACAGAATAGCACCGGAAGCAACTTTTGTAAATAGAAAAAATTTGAAAATTCAAGGCCGCCGCAGAGACATTCTGCGGCGGCCCCATTGGTTCTGTCCGGCCTGTATTCAGCAATCAGAAGATGGGCAGCACGTTGCCCTCGTAGGTTGACTCGATGTACTCCCGGACGGCCTCGGACTGGAGAGCCTCCACCAGAGCCTGGACAGCGGGGTTGTCCTCGTTGCCCTCCTTCACCACGATGACGTTGGCGTAGGTCTGGGCGGCCTCGGACTCGGCGTCCTCGGTGACCAGGGCGTCGGCGGCAGAGGAGAAGCCCGCCTGGAGGGCATAGTTGCCGTTGATGGCGGCGATGGCGCACTCGGTGGTCAGGTTGGGCAGCATGGCGGCCTCGACCTCCAGGAAGGTCAGGTTATAGGGGTTGTCCACGATGTCGTTGGTGGTGGCCTCCAGGCCAACGCCGTCCGCCAGGGTGATCAGACCGGCGTCCTGGAGCAGCAGCAGAGCCCGGGCCTCGTTGGTGGCGTCGTTGGGCACGCCCACCACGTCGCCCTCCTCCAGCTCATCCAGAGAGGACTTGGTGCAGGGATAGATGCCGAAGGGCTCATAGTGGATGGCGGCCACGCTCACCAGATGGGTGCCGTTCTCCTCGTTGAACTGATCCAGATAGGGCTGATGCTGGAAGTAGTTGGCGTCCTCCTCGCCCTCCTCTACGGCGGTGTTGGGCACGATGTAGTCGTCATACTCGGTGATGATCAGCTCGATGCCCTGCTCGGCCAGCACGTCCACCACCTGCTCCAGGATCTCGGCATGGGGGGTGGGAGAGGCGGCGACCCGAAGCACGGTGGTCTCGGAGTCGGCATCCTCGTCGCCGGAGGTCTCCTCGGCGTCGGCGTCCTCAGACTCCTCTGTGTCGGCGTCCTCGGTCTCCTCGGTGGTGGTGTCCTCGGCCTCCTCGGTGGTGGTGTCCTCGGCCTCCTCGGTGGTAGTGTCCTCGGTGGTGTCAGCGGTGGTGTCGGTGGTATCGCCGCTACCGCAGGCAGCCAGAGCCAGGGCCATCGCCAGAGCAAGGATCAGGGCAAGCAGTTTCTTCTTCACGGTGTGTTCCTCCTTACAGTAAGAGATGTGATTATTTCAAACGCTTGTCGGTGTGGGCCGACACGCGGCTGAAAACGGACTGGATGATCTGCACCAGCACGATGAGCAGGATGACGGTGATGAACAGCATGGAGTCCACCTTCCGGTTGTAGCCGTAGCGGATAGCCAGGTTGCCCAGGCCGCCTGCGCCCACTGCTCCTGCAATGGCGGTGTAGGACAGGATGGTGATCATGGAGATGGAGCCCCCCAGGATGAGGGAGGGCCGGGCCTCCGGGAGATAGACCTTCCAGATGATCTGGAAGGTGGACGCCCCCATGGACTGGGCCGCCTCCACCACTCCGGCGTCCACCTCGCTGAGGGAGCTCTCCACCATCCGGGCGATAAAGGGGGCGGCGGAGATGACCAGGGGGACGATGGCCCCCTTTACGCCGATCTTGGTTCCTACGATGAGCTTGGTGAAGTCCATCAGGACGATCATCAGGATGATAAAGGGCAGGGACCGGCCCACGTTGATGATCCAGCCCACCACCTGGTTAAACCGCTTGTGGGGCCGGATGCCGTGCTCCCCCGTGAGGATGAGCAGGATGCCCAGGGGCAGGCCCAGCAGATAGGCAAAGACGGTGGAAACGCCCACCATCACCAGAGTGTTCAGCGTTTCCTCCCAGAGCAGGGCGCCGTACTGCTCCCAAAAGGCGGCGGTAAATACCTCAAGCATCGTTTTCTACCTCCTCTGCGGTGATCTGGGGCTGGGAACGGATGTAGCTCAGGGCCTTGGCGGCCTCGTTGGGGTCCTCCGGCAGGCCCAGGAGCATGGTGCCGAAGGCCTTGCCGTCGATGTTCCGGGTGTCCGCTCCCAGGATGTTCACCTTCACCCCGCAGTCGATGGCGAGGGAGGCGATCAGGGGCTGATAGGCGGTGCCGCCGTTGAAGGCTACCCGCACCGTCCGGCTGCCGTGGGCGGCCACTATCGTCTCCGGCACGCCGTTGGGATAGACCAGCCGCCGGGCGGCGTCCGTCTTGGGATTGGAGAAGATGTCGGTGACCAGCCCCTCCTCGACGATGGAGCCGTTGTCCAGGATGGCCACCCGGCCGCAGATCTCCTCGATGACGCTCATCTGGTGGGTGATGACCACCACGGTCACCCCCAGCTTCTGGTTCAGCTCCTTGAGCAGGGCCAGGATGGAGGCGGTGGTGGTGGGGTCCAGGGCGGAGGTGGCCTCGTCGCACAGGAGCACCTTGGGGTCGGTGGCAAGGGCCCGGGCGATGGCCACCCGCTGGCACTGTCCGCCGGAGAGCTGCACCGGGTAGGCGTCTGCCTTGGACTCCAGCCCTACGATCTCCAGCAGCTCCAGCGCCCGCTGCTTTGCCTTGGCCCTGGGGACGCCGCTGATCTCCATGGGGAAGCAGACGTTGGCCTGGCAGGTGCGCTGCATGAGCAGGTTGAAGCTCTGGAAAATCATGGTCACGGACCGGCGGGCCTTCCGCAGCTCCTTCTCGGAGAGGGCGGTCATCTCCTGGCCATTGACCACCACGCTCCCCTGGGTGGGACGCTCCAGCAGGTTCAGGCACCGCACCAGGGTGCTCTTCCCCGCCCCGGACAGGCCGATGATGCCGTAGATCTCTCCCTCCTGTACGTCCAGGTTGATGTCCTTCAGCGCGTCCAGGGAGTGCTCCCCCTCGCCGAAGGTCTTGGTCAGATGCCGGACACGAATAATGGACTCGCTCACAGGCGGCAGTCTCCTTTCTCCATACCGTAAAAGCAAATAAAAAAGCCCCTGAAGCGATTCGCTTCAAGGACGTGCGCCGATGCGCCGTGGTACCACCTTGATTCACCGGCCCCTCACAGAACCGGCCTTACAGAGTTCCAGCAAACTCCTGCGCGATGACGGGCGCACCCGTCGCAGCCTATATGGGAAATCACAGTCGGCTGCGCAACTCCAAGGCCATGTTCAGCAAGCCCTTCCGTGCCTCTTTTCACCAACCGAGGCTCTCTGGGACGTATCTGCCTGCCTACTCTCCTCTTCATCGTCTTTCGGGGATTCAATTTTGCTTGTGGAGCATCATACCACGCATTTCCCCACCTTGTCAATAGGGAAGTGCGGCTTTTGAGAAAAATTTTTTTGAAATGGGCGGCGCAAAATATTTCTCCAATTCCCCTTGACAATCCGGGCAAAGAGGTATATTATCCCATTAAACCCACTAGGGAGGTTGGTTTATGAAACAGAAAATCCGGCTCACCCGGCGATGTCGGCCCGATCGCTGACCAAACCCGCCAACGGGCGCAGAACCATAAAACAGACGATCAACAGGAGGAATGAACCATGTCCAACATTTATACATCCGTCGATCAGCTCATCGGCAAAACCCCGCTGCTGGAGCTCACCCATCTGGAGCGCAAATACGGCCTGAAGGCCCGGCTCCTGGGCAAGCTGGAGTATCTGAATCCCGCCGGCTCCGTGAAGGACCGGATCGCCAAGGCCATGATCGACGACGCCGAGGAGAAGGGCCTGCTGAAGGAGGGCTCCGTCATCATCGAGCCCACCTCCGGCAACACGGGCATCGGCCTGGCCTCGGTGGCCGCCGCCCGGGGCTATCGCATCATCATCGTCATGCCCGAGACCATGAGCGTGGAGCGCCGCCAGCTGATGAAGGCCTACGGTGCGGAGCTGGTGCTCACCGACGGGGCCAAGGGGATGAAGGGGGCCATCGCCAAAGCCGACGAGTTGGCGCAGGAGATCCCCAACAGCTTTATCCCCGGCCAGTTTGTCAATCCCGCCAACCCCGCCGTCCACAGAGCCACCACCGGCCCGGAGATCTGGGCAGATACGGACGGCCAGGTGGACGTGTTCGTGGCCGGTGTGGGCACCGGCGGCACCGTTACCGGCGTGGGCGAGTATTTGAAGGGACAGAATCCCGCTGTCCAGGTGGTGGCGGTGGAGCCCGCCTCCTCCCCGGTGCTGAGCAAGGGGGTGGGCGGCGCCCACAAGATTCAGGGCATCGGTGCGGGCTTTGTCCCCGACGTGCTCAACACCGGCGTCTATGACGAGGTCGTCCCCGTGACCAACGAGGACGCCTTTGCCACCGGCAAGGAGTTCGGCAGAGCCGAGGGAGTGCTGGTGGGCATCTCCTCCGGTGCCGCCCTGTGGGCGGGGCTGCAGATCGCCCAGCGGCCGGAGAACGAGGGCAAGACCATCGTGGTGCTCCTCCCGGACACCGGCGACCGGTACCTCTCTACCCCCATGTTTGCGGACTGACAGATTTTCCCGATTCTCATCCTCTTTCCTCTGAGCCGCCCCGGAGCGTCGTCTCCGGGGCGGCTCGTGTGCTTCGTCAGAAAAACGGATTGCGGCTGCTTTGGGAACGTGCTATCATATTGGTGGAAAACCGGATCCTTTTCTGCCGGTCAGGACACGGTTGCGGATACCTCTGTGGGACAGGGAGGCGTTACCATGGGAAGCTGGATATGGCTCTATCTGGCGATCATCAATGTGGCGGGATTTGCCGTCATGGGTGCAGACAAGCGCCGGGCCAGGCGGGGAGGCTGGCGTATCCCGGAGCGGACGCTGTTCGCTGTGGCCCTGGCGGGGGGCAGTCTGGGGGCGCTGCTGGGGATGCGGCTCTTTCATCACAAGACCCGGCACTGGTATTTTGTGATCGGCGTCCCCCTGATTTTGGCCCTCCAAATCATCCTGGCCTTTTTCCTGTGCCGGATGCTATGACCGGCAGGAGACCAGCGCCCCGGCTCCCCTGCCACCATAAAACGACAGACAGACTGAAACCCCGCACATGGCAGGGTTTCAGTCTGTCTGTCGTTTGGTTCGTTCTTCTGATCTCACACCAGGTTGAGCACCAGAACGGCCAGCATGAAGACCAGGGCGACCCACTTGGTCAGCCGGGCCAGACGGGCGTCGGCGGAGCTGGCCTTGTTCTTGCCCATGTAGGTGTCAAAGCTGCCACCCAGGGAGCTGGCCAGGCCGGAGTTCTTGCCGGACTGGAGCAGCACGATGGCGATGATAATGACGGCTGCGATCACCACAATGATGGAGAGAACGAGCTGAGCGGTTTCCATTTTCTTTTCATCCTTTCGTCAAACGTCCTCACATCGTGTGGAGACGGCATATTCTGCGATGTTATTGATTCTAACACAGGCGAATGGGAAATGCAAGCACTTTTCCTGCGCTCAGCGGGATTTTTTCACCCGCTACAATTCAAAAAACGTCCTCACACATACCCGTACAGCCCCCGGACGGACACCTCTCCCGAGGTGACCGTCTCCTCCCGGCCGTCCGGGTGACGGATGACCAGGCCGAACCGGTCGTCGATGCCCACCGCCTGGGCTACGGTCTCCCCGTCCGGGCGGATGAGCCGGACCTCCCGGCCCAGGGTGATGCTGTCCCGGCGGTACCGCTCCAGATAGGGCTGCCGCCGCCCCGCCAGCCAGTCCAGATAGGTCCTGTCCAGGGCGTTGAGCAGACAGGCCGCCAGCCGTCCCCGGGAGACGGGATGCCCCACCGCCTGGGCGACAGAGCCTGCGATGGCCTGGAGCTCCTCCGGCCAGTCCTCCGCCCGCTGGTTCACGTTGACCCCGATGCCGGGGATGACGTACTGGAGCGCGCCGCTCTCCCCCTCGATGGACATCTCCGTCAGGATGCCGCAGACCTTGTGGTCGTTCATGATGATGTCGTTCGTCCACTTGATCTGGGGCCGCAGTCCGGTGGCCTCCTGGATGCCGTCGCACACCGCCACCGCCACATAGGCGGTCAGGTCCACCGCCTCCGCCGGAGCCACGTCCGGCCGGAGCAGGACGGAGAAATAGATGCCCTTCCCGGAGGGGGAGGAAAAGCTCCGCCCCCGGCGGCCCCGGCCTCCGGTCTGCTCATCCGCTATGACCGCTGAACCGTCCGGGAGACCGTTCTGGGCCTCCCGTTTCAGGTAATTGTTGGTGGAGTCGATGCTCCGGAACACCTCCAGGTGTCGGGCGCTGCGCTCCGTATGGAGGAAGGGCTGTATCTCCCCCTCGGTGAGCAGGTCGGGGGCTGCGGACAGGCGATAGCCCCGGTTGGTGGCGGAGTCGATGGTATACCCCTCCCGGCGCAGGCCGTCGATGGCCTTCCACACCGCCGCCCGGCTGATGCCCAGCCGACGGCTCATCTCCTCCCCGGAGAGGTAGCCCTCGCTCTCCCGGAGCAGGGTCAAAATCTTCTGCTTGCTCATGCCGCCCGTCCTTTCCCGCCCCTGGGGGCGGTGCTTTGATGGGGGCATTATACCACGATTTTGGGGGCGGGGCAATCAATTGAAGGGTGAGTTGGCGCATCTCTCACCACCCTTTTTGATGCGGCGTGCCGCAAAGCGGGAGAGGGGGCAAAAGGGAGCGTTGCAGTTTTCATTCTGCAACGCTCCCTATCATTTATCACAGATGACAAAACTCCATATATGCAGCATAACCAGGACGCCGACTCATGGAACATCGCAGTTATTTCAGCCGCAATCCATCCTGAAAAGCGTTGCCGACACGCTCTGTTACCCGGTAATATCCGTGGGTGTATGGGTCAAAAGCGATGGCAGAGACCTTTGAAATATCCACCTTGTCGCCATCCAGGACGGATTCATCTGCCGTTGTGTTCACGACCTTGCCAATGACTCCACAGCCATATTCGCCGTCCTGATAGGTGATAAATTCACATTCCATGCAGAGAGGAAATTCGGCGATAATGGGAGCGTCTACATGGTCTGACCGCTGAGCAGTCAGACCGCTTTTCGCAAATTTGTCCGGTGTATTGTTGCCAGATACCACGCCGAAATAATCCGCCTCTGCCATGTGTGCAGCGTCCGCAATGCTGACGGTAAACGCCTTTCTCGCCTTGATATTTTTCACCGTTTTGTGTGTCTCGGTCAGGTTGAGGATCACCTGGTTCCGGGACAGCATGGTTCCCCATGCGGCGTTCATGACGTTGACGCTCCCGTCCTCGTTATAGGTTGCGACCATCAGCACAGGCATCGGGAAAATCGATTCGGTAGCTTTTATATCCTTTCTCATGGAAACAGACCTCCTGTTTGGATTGCCTTTCGGCTGTATATATGCTATCATAGCATCAGTTCAAAGGCAAGTACCCACATTTTTGTTAGGTACTTACACGGAGGTAAGCATAGGAATGAAGAACATCGAAACAGCAAACTTTGAGGATACCGGCTACAGCTACACCCTGTCCCTCATTTCCGGGAAGTACAAGCCCGTTATTCTCTACTGCCTGATGGAATATGAGCCGGTGCGGTTCAATCAAATGCGGCGTTACCTGAAAAATGTAGCGGATAAAACCTTGAGCATGAATCTCAAGGAGCTGGAAGCGGATGGATTGATTCAGCGGCACGAGTATCCGCAAATCCCTCCCAAGGTGGAGTACTCCCTCACACAGAGAGGGCACTCTTTAGTCAGCGTATTGGACAAGCTGTGCGACTGGGGCAACGAAAACCGGATAGAAAAAGGATAGAGGCCGCTCCCGCAGACGCATTTGTGTCGTGCTATCTCAGGCCTCCGCCGCAATGAAGCGGTAGCCCACGCCCCGGACCGTCTTGATGAACCGGCTGTTCCCGGCGTCGTCCCCCAGCTTTTGCCGGAGGGTGCCCACGTGGATGTCCAGGGTGCGGCTCTCCCCCAGGGCGTCGGTGCCCCAGACCCCGTCCAGCAGCTCCTGGCGGCTGACGCTCTGGTCGGGCCGCTCCATGAGGTACTGGAGCAAGGCGAACTCCTTCAGGGTCAGCTCCACCGTCTGGCCGTCCACGCACACCTCATGGCGGCTGGGGGACAGCTCGATGCCGTCAAACACCAGGTCGCCCTGCCGTCTGCCCCGATTGCCTCCCGCCCGGCGGAGGAGGGCCCGCACCCGGGCGCACAGCTCCATGACGCTGAAGGGCTTGGTGATGTAGTCGTCCGCACCGGCGTCCAGGCCGTTGATCTTGTCCTCCTCCATGCCCCGGGCGGTGAGGAGGATGACCGCCACCTGCCGCAGCCGGGGGGCCGCCCGCATGAGCCGCACCGCCTCCAGGCCGGAGAGGCCCTCCATCATAATGTCCATGAGCACCAGGGCAGGAGGCTCCTCCTTCATGTTCTCCAGCGCCTCCAGGGCGTTGGGAAAACCGGAGACCTCATACCCCTGACTGGTCAGGGCGAACTCCAGCAGTCGGCGGATGCTCTCGTCGTCCTCTACCACGAAAATACGCTCTTTCACGTTTTTCCCTCCGTTTACTTCTGTCTTACACGATTGATTATAGAAAACCATCCCTCTCGCCGCTATCAACTCTGTGCAAAGTTTGTGTTAGATTTTTGAAAAATCGATAGGAGCAGACGACGCAATGGCACGTCGTCTGCTCCTGTACTGCATTTGAGCTGTAATTTGTCGTTTCACAGCAGCGTCTGATAGGTCCCGCTCTCCAGCACGGAGCAGATGCCCTCCACCCCGCACCGGACCATGTTGGCCACCGCCGCATCCGTATAGAACGCCATGTGCTGGGTCATGACCACGTTGGGGAACTGCCGGAGATAGGCCATGGAGCTGTTGCAGATGATCTCGTCCCGGTGATTCTGATGGTAGATGCCCTCCTCGTACTCGAAGCAGTCCAGCCCCAGGCCGCCGATCTTCTTCTGCTCGATGCCGGCAATGAGGGCGTCCGTGTCCATGAGGGGCCCCCGGGCGCAGTTGATGAGGATGACCCCGTCCTTCATCCGGGCGATGGCGTCGCCGTCGATCATGTGATAGGTCTGCTCGCTCAGGTTCAGGTGGACGGTGATGATGTCGCTCTCCCGGTAGAGGGTGTCCAGGTCCGTGTAGGTGAGCCAGCGGGACGCCGGGCCGGGATGGCTGTCATAGCCCAGCATCCGGCAGCCGAAGCCGGAGAGGTTTTGGGCCACCTGGGCGCCGATCCGCCCGGTGCCCACAATACCCACCGTCAGGTTGCGCAGCTCCCGGCCGTAAAGCCCCTGGAGGGAGTAGTCGTTCACCTGCATCCGCCACAGGGCCGCCTTATAATGCCGCAGGCACAGGAGCATGAGCATGACGGTGTACTCCGCCACCCCGTTGGGGTCGTAGTACGCATTGCACACGGGCAGGCCGATTTTCTTCGCATGGGCCAGGTCGATGTGGTCATACCCCACCGTGCGGGTGGTCAGGCAGCGAACCCCCTGCTGTCGGTAGGCATCCAGCAGCGCCGCATCGATCTTCCCCTGGCCGAGGATCGTCACCCCGTCGCACCCCGCCGCCAGCTCGGCGTTTTCCAGGGTCGGCACCTGCTCCGTCAGGGTCAGCTCCACCCCGAGCTGCCGGGCGCAGCGGTCAAAATGCGCCCTCTCATCGTCTCTGACCTCATAGGCAAGTATTTTCACATCAGTACCTCCTAAGACATCGCCGCAGATGTATTCGTGCAGTGATGCCTCAAATCATCTGGTTGCATGATAGCCCCAACTGTGCTATTCTGAATGTAATACAGATGACATTTGGGAGGGTGATCGAATGGAGATCAAGTTCACCGGTGAGGAGATGGACGTTCTCGCCCGGTGGGGCTACCTGCGCCATTTTACCCGGAACGAGCCCATCTATCTGGAGGGAGATGTGGCCAGCACCCTGTGCTTCATCCGGGAGGGGCGGGTACGCATTATGCTGGGCACCCCGGAGGGGGAGGAATTGACCCTGGAGATCGTGGAAAAGGGGCGGCTGTTCGGGGAGTCCTCCTTTCTCAGCAAAAGTCTGCGGCCCACCACTGTCACGGCGGTGACAGAGGTCGAGCTGATCTGCTGCACCATCGGCCAGCTCATCCCCTGCCTCTGCCAGAATCCGGACATTCTGATCAAGGTGTTGCAGCACTGCTCTGAGACGATGAACCACCTGTCCTACTCCCTCCACTCCTTCCGCTTTATGAACCGCTATCAGCGCATCGCCTCCTTCCTGCTCACCGAGACGGGGACGGACAACCCGGACAAGGAGATCACCGGCCAGTGTCTGCCCTACACCCATGAGGAGATCGCCATGTGCCTGGGCCTGGCCCGGCCCACCGTGAGCCAGGTGCTCAAGGAGTTTGAGCGCAACGGCTGGGTGAGGTGCGCCTACGGGCGGGTCTACATTCTGGACAGGACGGCCCTGGCCGGGAGCGTGACTCGCCAGAGCGTCCGCCCCTGATTCTCTTTCTTTTCGAAACGATATTCACAAAACGTTTGCAAATCTGTCGCAGATTTTTCAAGCCTTCGACTCCGGCGTTTGCTATACTAAAGCTGCAAAGAACGAAGGGCTCCACTCTCCCTCCTATATATTCTTTCAAACACACTGTGCCCGGCAGATGCAAAAGCGACTGCCGGGCACAGACAATGGGAAAGATTGATAAAATTTTAACGTTCATATGCCCCGGCCTATATCGCAAAAAAAGAGACGCCCTCGATAGGACGTCTCTTCTCAGCCTGTTCCAGACCGCTTAGGGAAGCAACGGAGGAGAACCAGCCTTGCAGCGTTGCCGGATGCCCTCCGACTGGGCACACCGGCGGCTGCACGCTCAGCATAACACAAATGCCGCCCCGCTCCATCCTTTTTGCGTAATCTGTTGTTTTGGCAGCATAACCCGTCGATTTTAAGGGGCTCCACTCCAAAAATAAGCCCCTCTGCCTTTCCCGGGCAGAGGGGCTTCATCCGCGAGCCATCAGGCGCGCTCAACTTTACCGGAACGGAGGCATCTTGTGCAGACGTAGACGTGAGTGGGGGTGCCATTCACGATCGCCTTGACGCGCTTCACGTTCGGCTTCCAGGGGCGATTGGAACGACGGTGGGAGTGGGAAACCTGAATGCCGAAGGTTACGCCCTTGCCGCAAAAGTCGCATTTAGCCATTATGCAAACCTCCTCGCTTGAAAATTCTCTGAAAACAGCATTGATTATTTTATCAGAGCTGTCCGGGAAAATCAACCCCCTAATTTGCATTTTTCTGATTTTTGGCATTTTCCCGCCGGGTCCTCTTTTTTCCGGTTCGTCTGCAAGAAACCGTTGCCAATCGCCCCCAAAACCGTTATACTAAAGTCATCGCAAAAAGGCACGAACAGGAGGTCATTGCCGATGTATGGAGGCCATTTCGTAGAGCTGGGAGCCATTATCAGGGAATTCAACCTGGAGGTGCTCCACGGCTGCAAGGACTACGAGAAGATCCACATTCTCAAGGCCAGCATCAACCGCCCCGGGCTTCAGCTGGTGGGCTTTTACGACTATTTCGACACGACGCGCATCCAGCTGCTGGGCATGGTGGAGTGGACCTATCTCACCAAGCTCTCCCCGGAGGAGCGGCAGCAGCGGTTTGACGATCTGTTCTCCCGGCCTCTGCCCGCCGTCATCATCGCCCGGAACCTGGATGTCTTTCCCGAGTGCCTGGCGGCGGCGGAGAAATATGACCGGACGCTGCTGCGCACCAGCCAGGACACCGCCGCCATTCAGAACCTGCTCATCACCTCCCTCAACCGCTCCCTCTCCCCCCAGATCACCCGCCACGGGGTTCTGGTGGAAATCTACGGCGAAGGGGTGCTGCTGCTGGGAGAGAGCGGCGTGGGCAAGAGCGAGACCGCCGTGGAGCTCATCAAGCGGGGCCACCGGCTCATCGCCGACGATGCCGTGGAGATTCACCGGGTAGGGCCCAACTCCCTTATCGGCATGGCCCCGGAGCTGATCCGGTACTATGTAGAGCTGCGGGGCATCGGCGTCATCGACGTCCGCCGCCTGTTCGGTATGGCCGCCGTCAAGGACAGCCAGGAGATCAACCTCATCATCAATCTGGAGCAGTGGAAGGAGGGAATGCTCTACGACCGGCTGGGGCTGGAGAACATGTATACCTCCATCCTGGACGTGGAGCTGCCTACCCTCACCATCCCGGTGAAGCCCGGGCGCAACCTGGCCATCATCATCGAGGTGGCCGCCATGAACAACCGGCACAAGAAGATGGGCTACAACGCCGCCCAGGAGTTTACCGACCAGATCAACCAGCATTTCGACCAGCAGATCGCAGACCATCAGACCGAACTATAAGGCACCTCAGCATAAACAGAGGGAGGGTTCTTCATGGTACGCATTGGCATCGACGTAGGAGGCACGAACCTGGTGGCCGGGGTGGTAGACGGCCAGAACCGTATCCTGTCCCGGGCCAGGGTCCGGGCCGCCAGCTGTCCCACTCCGGAGGAGACGGTGGCCGCTCTGGTCCGCATCTCCGGAGAGGCCCTCCAGGGGGCGGGCGTCTCCCGGGAGGAGGTGTCCTCGGTGGGCATCGGTATCCCCGGCATGGTGGACGATCTGGCGGGGGTCGCCGTCAAAGCGGCCAACGCCCCCTTTGACCACACCCCCGTCCGGGCGCTGTTCCAGGCTCTCTGGGACGTGCCGGTCTACCTGGAAAACGACGCCTGCTGCGCCGTCCTGGGAGAGGGGGTCGCCGGGTGCGGCCGGGAGAGCGATTTCTTCATGATGTTCACCCTGGGCACCGGCGTCGGCGGCAGCTATCTCCAGCGGACAGGCAACGGGATACATCTCCAGGGCACCGAGATGGGCCACATGGTCCTCCGGGCGGGGGGCTATCCCTGCCCCTGCGGCCGCCGGGGCTGCTGGGAGCAGTATTCCTCCGCCACCGCCCTGAAGCGCCAGACCCGGGAGGTGATGAACCTCCACCCGGAGAGCAGTATGTGGCCCCTGTGCAACTGGGACCTGACCAAGGTCAGCGGCAAGACCGCCTTTATCGCCATGCGCCAGGGAGATGAGACCGCCACCCGGCTCACCGACCGGTATCTCTCCGACCTGGCCGACGGCCTGGCCAACGCCGTCAACATCTTCTCCCCGGACATGATCTGTCTGGGCGGCGGAGTGGCCAACGAGCGGGAGGAGGATCTGCTTCTCCCCCTCCAGCGCCTGTTGGACGAACGCACTCACGCCCGCCAGAGCGGGCAGCACACCCGTCTCGTCAAGGCCCAGCTGGGCAACGACGCCGGTATCGTGGGTGCAGCCCTGCTGGAGCTGCCCCGGGTGTGAGACGGAGGGCAAGCGTTGGATGAAATGGGAGGGAGAACGCTATCGTATGGAGACTCCAAAAGGCAGCGCCGACACGGGCAGCCGCAGACGGTTCGAGGACATTTTGAGCGCCGTCTACCTGGGCATCTGGGCGTTTGCCCTGTTGGTGTTCTGGTGCTTGACCGACGGTTCGGACGCCATGGGGTTCAGCCTGGTGTTCCTGTGGATCGTGCTGCCGGTCGCCACCTTTGTCGTCTCCCTGCTGATCGGCAAAAATAATCTCTGGGGCAGGCGCAAATGGTGGGCCGTCCTCGTCTTTGGGCTGATGTATCTGCTGGCGGAGTATGCCACCTTCGGCCTTGCCTACATGATCGCCAGCTCCTTCGCCCGGCTTGCCGCCCCGAGGCCCGGTATGCTGCTGGTCGGCGGGCTGATCTCCGCCCTGGGGCTGGGTATCGGCAGTCTGCTCGGACGGGGCAGAGCGAAACAGGAGCGATGAGCCTTTTCTGTGCAGTAAATCAACATACGAAGCCTGAACGGAGGTATCTGCGATGGATAAATGCACTGGTTTTATCGTCATTGGCGTCATTCTGCTCGTGTTGGGTATTCTGAATTGCAGAGGCAATATCTCATCTGTCCACTGGTACAACAGGGCCAGAGTGTCGGATGAGGACGTCCCCAAATACGGTAAATGGATCGGCGTCGGGACGTGCATCATAGGCGGTTCCGCACTGGTGACCGGCGTGCTGGAGCTTTTGATGCAGGACTCAATTGTGGAAATCATCGCCCTGGTCGGCATCCCCGTCGGCCTGGTCGTCATGCTATACGGACAGTTTAAATATAACAAGGGCCTGTTTTGACCTGCCCATTTAAAATTTCCACCAGGAGGTGCGCCGCCACGTGCGGCCGCACCTCTTTTTTGTCGCTTCTCTTTTCCCCCTCTGCCGCATACAGTGCTCTCAGAAGCTTTTTCCGGGAGGTGTCACTGTGGCAGACCGTTCGGCGTCCCTCACCCGCTCCACCATGATGCTGACGGCAGTGGGGCTGGTGGCCCAGCTTTTGTCCTTTCTCTACCGGGTGGTGCTCTCCCGGCTGGTGGGGGCGGAGGTCATGGGGCTGTATCAGCTCATTATGCCCGTCTACTCCATCTTTCTCTCCATCGCCGTCACCGGCCTGACGGTGGCGGTGTCCTCCCTCTCCGCCCACTATGAGGCTCTGGAGGATCGGCCCTCCGTCCGGCAGCTTTTGTGGCTGGGGCTGCGGGGACTGGTAGCCCTGTGGCTGCCCCTGGCCGCCGTCACCCTCCTGTTCAGCGGACAGATCTCCGGTCTGCTCCTGGGGGACAGCCGCACCCGGCTGGGGCTGGTGCTGCTGCTCCCCGTCCTGCTGCTCACCGGGGTGGAGAATCTCACCAAGCACCACTTCTACGGCATCGGGGAGGTTCGCCTCCCGGCGGCGGTGGAGCTGGGGGAGCAGTTCGTCCGCACCGCCGCCGTGCTGGGGCTGGTGTGGTGTCTGCTCCCGGACGACCCCGCCGTCGCCGTGGCCCTCATCGTCCTGGGGATGCTGGCCAGCGAGGTATTCTCCTCCTCCACCCTGACCGTCCTCCGCCGGAGACGGGAGCGCCGTCTCCCGGTGCAGACCCGCTCCGGCTGTCCCGCCCCCGGCCTGGGCCGGGAGATGGTGCGGGTGGCGGTTCCAGTGGGGTTGACCGCCCTGCTGGGCAATCTCATGGCCTCGGCCAACTCCGTCCTCATCCCCCGGAAGCTGGCAGCCGCCGGACTGACCCAGGCCGCCGCCATGGAGGAGTTCGGGGTGGTCTTTGGCATGACCGTACCCATGCTCAACCTTCCCTCCGCCTTTATCAGCGCCCTGACCCTGGCCATCGTCCCCCGGCTCAGCCAGTGCCAGGCCATGCACCGGGGCCGGGAGTGCCGGGAGAAGATCTCCAAGTCCATTCTGGCGGCCTCCGTCATCGTCCTCCCGGTCACCGCCCTGATGGTGACGCTGGGGCCGAACCTGGGGCGGCTGCTCTTTCAAAACGAGGGGGTGGGCGGGTACATCCTCCCCCTGTCCGTGGGGGTAGTCTTGAACAGCTATGAGTCCGTCCTGGCCTCTGTCCTCAACGGCATTGGCCGCCAGAGCCAGTCCGCCGCCGTCAGCCTGGGCTGCGGAGGGATACAGCTGCTGTGTACCTGCCTGGGGATCGGTCTGACGGGCTTTCTCTTTGGGCTGATTCTGTCCTCCCTCCTGGGGGTGGCTCTCCGGCTGGGGCTCATCGTCCGGCACACCGGATTGCAGCTGAACCTGTTCCAGTCCTTCTCCGCTCCCGCCCTGGGGGCGCTGCTGGCGGGGTTGTGCGTGCGGCTGCTCTACCGGACGCTGGCGGACTGCCCTGTGCTCGTCAGTCTGACCGTCTGCGCCGGGGCGGGGCTGTTTCTCTACTTCACCGCCCTGTGGATGATGGACGTCCACCCTCTCCGGCTGTTCCACCTTGTCCGCAAATAGACAGCGACAACGCCGCCTGCTCTCCTGTGAGAACAGGCGGCGTTGTGATGGGATTTTCCGGTTATTCCTCGATCAGCTTATACTCTCTCGTCCCGAAGCCCAGGGCCTCGGCAGCCTCGATGGTGTGGACGCCATTGCGGGAGTTGATGCGCTCCAGCAGATAATCTCTGCCCGGGTCGTCGGACTGGAGCACCAGGTCGATGCAGGCCTGGTCGATGGCGATGGGGTCGGTGGAGGCCAGGATGCCGATGTCCTTCATGCAGGGATCCTCCGCCACGGCGCAGCAATCGCAGTCCACCGACATATTCTTCATGACGTTGATATAGGCCACCTGGCCCTGGAAGTGCCGGTGCACCATGGAGGCGGCGTCCGCCATGGACTCCAGGAACCGGTCGTGGTCGGCGGTCCAGATATCCGCCGGGACACCCGCCCCGTGGATATAGGCCTTGCCAAAGCTGGAGGCGCAGCCGATGGAGAGCTGCTTCAGCGCTCCGCCGTAGCCGCCCATGGGGTGTCCCTTAAAGTGGGAGAGCACCAGCATGGAGTCATAGTTGGCCAGGTCCTTTCCCACGTAGTCCTTCTGGATGACCTTGCCTTCCGGATTCTCCAGCACCATGTCCGGCCCCTCGGCATCCAGCAGATCCACCGTGAAATACCGGCTCCAGCCGTGCTTGCTCAGCAGGCGCAGGTGCTTTTGGGTGGTGTTCCGGGCCCCCTCATAGGCGGTGTTGCACTCCACCACCGTACCGTTCACCTGCTCGATCATGGGCCGCCAGAACTCCGGGCCCAGGAAATTCTGGTTGCCCTCCTCGCCGGAATGGAGCTTGACGGCCACCCTGCCGGTCAGCTCCACACCCAGGCGGTCGTACAGCCTCGCCACCGTCTCCGGGGTGATCGTCCGGGAAAAATAGACTGTTGCGCTCATGTTGAACACGCTCCTCTCCTGTTATTCTGATATTTACTCCTGCGAAGCATCCATAAGCCGGGAAAGCCAGCTTTCCACCTGTCCGAACCACTCCGCACACCGGAACCGGAATTCATATTCCCCATCCTCCTGAGTGATGAGGGCGACCTGATCCTCCGTCAAGTCCAGAGAGGTCTCCGCCACCTCCTCCACGCCAGCCGAGCAGAGGGGCGGATAGACCACGCACCACCAGTTGTGCCCCTCTCCCCCGCCGATCTCCACCCGGAGGGTGGGGTAATACCCCGCCGGGAGGGAGAAATCCTCGTAGGTTCGGGTGGGGAACCAGTCCGTCTCCAGAGTGGCGGTGACGGGGTAGTCGTATCCCGCCGCCCGGACGGTCTGCGTTCCCACCTGTTCCAGCGCTCCCAGCGCCTCGGAAAGGGCCGTCTCCGCCTCCTGTCGGGAGGTCACATCCTCCAGCAGCGGCTGGGCGCAGGCCAGGACAGCGTCCCGCACCTGGAGCTTTAAGGTCTGGTCCTCCTCGCTGTCCGAGTTGGCCAGCACGTGGAGCCGCAGGACCTGACCGGCCAGGGACTGCTGCTCCCCGCCGCCCAGAGACAGGGCCAGCAGGAGCAGGGCCATGGCCGCCATCAGCGCCGCACCCCAGCGATGTGGCATATCATTTCGTTTCTTCATGTAAAACACCGTCCATCCAGAGAAATCTGTTCTGTTTTCTCCAGTTTGGACGGTGTTTTTTCTGTTTATACCGGTCTGGTCACAAAGGTGTCCCGCCAGCTCTCCCCCAGCTCCGCCGCTGCGCTGTTTGCGCCAGCCTCGGTGCGGAAGATGCCAAAGACGGTGGGGCCGCTGCCGGACATACAGGCCCCCAGGGCCCCGTGCTGAATGAGGACGTTTTTGATCTCCTGAATCACCGCCTGCCGCTTGGGGGGCAGGGCCTGTTCAAAGACATTGAACATCCGCATGGCGACCCCGTGGAGGTCCTGCCGCTCCAGGGCGTCCATCAGCCCCGCCGTGTCCGGGCGGCAGCGGATTTTTACCCCGTCGATGGCCCGGAACAGCTCCGGGGTGGAGACGGAGAAGCCCGGCTTGCACAGGACGATGTAGCACTCCGGCAGAGCGGGCAGAACGGTGAGCCGCTCGCCCCGGCCCTCCGCCAGGGCGGTGCAGCCCAGAACGCAGTAGGGCACGTCGGAGCCCACCTGCTCCCCCAGGACGGCCAGCTCCTCCCGGGAAAGGCCGGTGTCAAACAGCCGGTTCAGCCCCCGGAGGACGGCGGCTCCGTCGCTGCTGCCTCCGGCGGTTCCGGCGCAGACGGGGATCTGTTTTTCAATGCGGATGTCCAGCCGAGAGATGTCCGCTCCCGTCCGGGCGGCAAAGGCGTGGGCGGCAATGGCGGCGATGTTCTTCCCGTCTGACGGGAGAAAGCCCAGGTTGGTGGAGAGGGTCATGCCCTCCCCCGTCTCCCGGAGGGTCAGCGTCACCCGGTCGCACAGGCTCACCGACTGCATCACCATTTTCAGGTCGTGAAAGCCGTCCTCCCGACGGCCCAGCACGTCCAGGGACAGGTTCAGCTTGGCCCAGGCCGGTTCGGTCAGGACGTTCATCTGATCCGCCTCGCCTCCAGATAGAACCGCTTGTCGTGGGCCTCCCCCATGGAGAAGGTCTTGCGGGGCAGCACCCCGTCAAAGATGACGGTGGGGAACAGCTCGTCCTTGCCCATAGCCGGGAGGAGGAACGCGATGTTGCCCGGTCTGCTCCCCAGCTCTCTGGCCACGTCCTCCCCGTGGATATAGTCCACCATGGAGGCGTCGGGCAGCCAGCCGTCCAGAAAGCTCTGGAGGGTGCCCACCGCCAGCTGGCTGGTGGGATGGGGGACAGTGACGACCCCCTCCTCCCCTGCCATGACGTAGCGGAAGGACTGCCCCTCCCCTGCTCCCAGGTGGGCGCCGGGATAGTGGGCCAGCAGGTCGTTTAACAGGGTGTGGCCGTCCACGCCGAAGCAGACCCGGTGGATGGCCTCGAACTCCAGGGACTCGTCGTGGAGGTTGCCCAGCTCCACCAGGGCGTACCGGGCCAGCTCTGACCCGGGCTGTCCCTTTTTCTCCTCATAGGCCGCCTTGGCGGAGGCCAGGGAGTGGTTGCCGTCCCCGATGGCAAACAGCATGGGTGCCCGGCCGGGGGCATTGTACTTCGCCTCAAAGAGGGCAGGGTCCGCCAGGGCGGTCAGCTGGGCCGCCACGTCCTCCATCTGCGCCTCTGTGAGCCGGTAGCCGGTGATGTGACCGCCCCGCTCCATCAGGTCAAAGTCGTAGACCTGCTCCATCTCCCCGCTCTCCGCCGTCAGGTGCTCGATCACCTGGCAGTCCGCATCGTCCAGCAGCATGAGGATGTGGGGCAGCTCCAGAGCGGCATTTCGCCGCACCGCCACCCGGGGCGGGATGCGGGAGAGCACCGTCCCCTCTGTGGCCCGGATGAGGGCGGCGTTGCCGGGGGTGTACTCATACCGCTCCAGGTCGATCACCCCAACCAGGCCCCGGCGGAGCCTGCCGTTGTCCAGCCAGCGCTCCACATAGATCAGGCTGTCCTCCAGCAGGCGGAACCGGTCCGAGGCCAGATAATCCTCCATGGTTCGGTTGATCTCCCGGATGCGCTCCTCCCGATCCGGCCGGTTTAGCTGGCTCTCGGGAAAGACCAGGTTCAGGCTGGAGGGGGCGTCCCCCACACGCTCTGCCACCCGCACCCAGTACTCCGGCTGAGAGGTGTACTGGTCGCAGGCTACCACGCTCCACTTGGAGAGGTCGCAGTTTTGGGGGATGAGGATATCTGCCGGGCCAAAGCCCAGGGCTTCAAACAGAGGGTTCATAGGGCGGCTCCTTCATACAGAGTAGGTGAGAAGATCAGTCCATGGCCTTCCGGATGGCGGCCAGCAGGTCGTCGAACTCGGTGTAGGCCGCCAGCTCCGGGTGATCCGCCTGGATCTGGGGGGTGCTGCGGAAGAGGAAGCCCGCCTTGCTGGCCTGGATCATGGCCAGGTCGTTGAAGCTGTCCCCGGCGGCGATGGTATCATAACCGATGGACTGGAGGGCCTTGACGGTGGTGAGCTTGGACTTGGCCACCCGCATCCGGTAGCCGGTGATCTCCCCGTCCGGGGCCACCTCCAGGGTGTTGCAGAACAGGGTGGGCCAGCCCAGCTTCTGAATCAGGGGCTTGGCGAACTGCTCGAAGGTATCGCTGAGGATGATGACCTGAGAGAAGGTCCGCAGCTCGTCCAGAAACGCCTTTGCCCCCGGCAGGGGGTCGATGGTGGCGATGACCGCCTGAATCTCCTTCAGGCCCAGGCCGTGCTCCTTGAGGATGTTCAGGCGATACTGCATCAGCTTGTCGTAGTCCGGCTCGTCCCGGGTGGTGCGCCGCAGCTCGGGGATACCGGTGGCCTCGGCAAAGGCGATCCAGATCTCCGGGACCAGGACGCCCTCCATATCCAGGCAGGTGACGTACATGGTAAATTCCTCCTATGTGTTGTTGTCTGGTTCAGTTCTGGAACTGCTTCAGGAACCGGGCCAGACGCTTCAGCGCCTCGTCCAGATCCTTCATGCTGGTGGCGTAGCAGCAGCGGGCGAAGCCCTCTCCTCCGGGGCCGAAGGCGGAGCCGGGGATGATGGCCACCTGCTCGGCCTCCAGGAACCGGGTGCAGAACTCGTCGCTGGTCAGGCCGGAGACCTTGGAGACGTTGGGGAACATGTAGAAGGCCCCCTTGGGCTCGAAGCACTCCAGCCCCAGCTCCCGGAAGCCGTCCAGCAGGAACCGCCGCCGTCCGTCGTACTCGTCCCGCATGGCCTCGATGTCCCCGTCGCCGTATTGCAGGGCCTCGATGGCGGCGTACTGGCTGGTGGTGGGGGCGGACATGATGCCGTACTGGTGGAGCTTCACCATCTGGCCGGAGATGGCCTTGGGTGCGCACAGGTAGCCCAGCCGCCAGCCGGTCATGGAGTAGGCCTTGGAGAAGCCGTTGACCACGATGGTACGGTCGTACAGCTCCGGCAGGTTGGCGGGGGAGACGTGGTGGCCGCCGTAGGTCAGCTCTGCGTAAATCTCGTCAGAGATGATCATAATGTCGGTGCCCTCCAGCACGTCCGCCAGAGCCTTCAGGTCAGCGCGCTCCATAATGCCGCCGGTGGGGTTGCAGGGATAGGGCAGCACCAGCGCCTTGGTCTTGGGAGTGATGGCAGAGCGCAGCTCCTCCGGAGTCAGACGGAACTCGTTTTCCGCCTTGGTCTCCACATAGACGGGGACGCCGCAGGACATGCTCACCAGCGGCCCGTAGCAGACGAAGGAGGGGGTGGGGATGATGACCTCGTCCCCCGGCTCGATGAGGCAGCGCAGGGCCAGGTCGATGCCCTCGCTGCCGCCCACCGTGACCAGCAGCTGGCTCATGGGGTCGTAGGTCAGGTCAAACCGGCGCTGGAGATAGGCGGCGATCTGCCGCAGCAGCTCGGAAAAGCCCCGGTTGGGGGTGTATTTGGTCAGTCCCTTTTCCAGGGAGTAAATACCGGCGTCCCGGATGTGCCAGGGGGTGGGAAAGTCCGGCTCCCCGATGCCCAGGGAGATGGCGTTGGGCATATCCTCCAGCAGGTCAAAGTACTTCCGGATGCCAGAGGGAGGTACGTCCTGAATCCGCTGGTTCATAATACCGTCATAGTTCATACGAAGTAAAATCCTTCCTCCTGCTTCTCAGGCTTCTTGAAGATCAGGTGGTTTTCCTTGTACTTCTTGAGGATAAAGTGGGTGGCGGTGGACTTCACCTCGTCGATGGTGGACAGCTTCAGAGAGACGAACCGGGCCACCTCCTGGAGGCTCCGGCCGGAGATGATCACCGTCATATCAAAGTCGCCGCTCATCAAATAGCAGGACTCCACCTCCTCATACTGGTAGATGCGCTCTGCCACCCGGTCAAAGCCGTTGTCCCGCTGAGGCTCCACCTTCACCTCAATAAGGGCGGTGACGTCCTGACGGTCGGTGGCGTCCCAGTCGATGACCGCCTTGTAGCCCATAATGATGTGCTTGTTCTCATAGTCACGAATGGCCTCATCCACCCGCTCGGGTGAGGTGCCCACCATGGCGGCCAGTTGCTTTCTGGACAGGGTGCAGTCCCCCTCCAGTAGCCGAAGCAGATTATCCATATCAAATCCTCCTGTCTGACGCTGCCGGTACCGGCCCGGCAGGGCGTTTTCGCATCTATATCCGTCAGAATACGAATATACAGCAATTATACCTTGTCATTGCAATAATTACAAGCCCCACGGCACACAGAAATCCCCGGTGCAGTTCTGTGACCGCACCGGGGAAAATCTGTGTTATGTAAATCTATCCGTTACCAGGCCCGGCGCACAGCCACGATCGACTTGTAGTACACCGAGCAATAGGTGATGCCGTAGTCTGCGCCCAGGGCGCTGAGCAGCAGTCCGTTGCCCGCATAGAAGCCCACGTGACCGGAATAGACCACCACGTCGCCCACCTGCATATCGGACACGCTCACCGCCTTGCCCCAGCTGGCAAAGGAGCCGGAATACCGGGGAGAGCTGATGCCGAAATGGGCCAGAACCTGGTGGACAAAGCCGGAGCAGTCGCACCCGTTGGTCAGGCTGTTGCCGCCCCAGACGTAGGGATTGCCCACAAACTGGCAGGCATAGGCGATGATAGACGCCCCGGTGACGTTGGAGCTGGAGCTGGAGGTGTCGTCCTT
Source organism: Clostridiales bacterium (assembly GCA_021205725.1). GTDB lineage: Bacteria > Bacillota > Clostridia > Oscillospirales > Oscillospiraceae > Onthomonas. The sequence goes on along the minus strand of JAJPWY010000021.1, from coordinate 312 downwards.
CTCGTCCGTATCGTCGGTGGTGTCGTTGGCGGTATCGTCCGCCGTGTCGTCAGACGTATCGTCCGTCGAGTTGTCCGTCGTATCGTCGGCGGTATCGTCCGTGGCGTCGTCCGTCGTATCGTCGGTGGTATTGTCGGTAGTGTCGTCAGCGTTTGCCTCTTCCTCTTCCTGACGCTGCCGTTCCTCTTCCTCCTGGCGTTGGCGTTCTTCCTCCTCCTGACGCTGCAGTTCCTCTTACTCCTTGCGTTGATGATATTCCTCCTCCTGGCGCTGCCGGGCGTCGTGCTCGTGACGTTGCCGAAAATCCTCCTC
>JAJPWY010000089.1 GCA_021205725.1 Clostridiales bacterium | reverse complement strand
CCCCCTGCTTCCGGGACGAGGACGCCCGGGGCGACCGCTCCCCCGGCGAGTTCTATCAGCTGGACATGGAGATGGCCTTCGCCACCCAAGACGACGTGTTCGCCGTGCTGGAGCGGGTGCTGCCCCCCATCTTCGCCAAGTACGGCAAGTACAGCGTGGCCTCCGACGCCCCCTTCCGCCGCATTTCCTACCGGGACGCCATGGAAACCTACGGCACCGACAAGCCCGACCTGCGCATCGACCTGGTGGTGCAGGACGTGACCGACCTGTGCGCCGCCACCGAATTTGGCCCCTTCCATCAGGGCGCAGTCAAGGCGGTGGTGGTGCCCGACTGCAAGCTGGCCCGGAAGGCGGTGGACAAGCTGTGCGCCGAGGTGGAGGTGCAGTCCGGCTCTAAGCCCTATTGGGTGAAACTGGACGACCAGGGCAAGCTCACCGGCGGCGTGGCCAAGTTCCTGACGGAACAGCAGGCAGCGCTGACAGAGCGGCTGAACCTCAAGCCCGGCTCCTTCGTGGGCTTTGCCGCCGGCGATCTGGGACAGGCCCAGAAGACCGCCGGCGTGCTCCGGAACCGTCTGGGGGCCGCCGTCCCCGGCCACATGGATCGGGAGCGGTACGAGTTCTGCTGGATCGTGGACTTCCCCATGTACGAGATCGGGGAGGAATCCGGTCAGCTGGAGTTCTGCCACAACCCCTTCTCCATGCCCTCCGGCGGTCTGGAGACCCTGCTCCAGGCGGAGCGGGGGGAGATCGACCCCCTGTCCATCACCGCCGACCAGTACGACCTGGTGTGCAACGGGGTGGAGCTGTCCTCCGGGGCTGTCCGGAACCACGACCCGGAGATCATGGTCAAGGCCTTCGAGCTGGTTCGTCTGGGCGAGGACGACGTGAAGGCCAAGTTCCCCGCCATGTACAACGCCTTTTGCTACGGCGCGCCTCCCCATGCGGGCATCGCCCCCGGCGTGGACCGGATGGTCATGCTGCTGGCGGGAGAGGACTCCATCCGGGAGGTCATCCCCTTCCCCATGAACAAAAACGCCCAGGACGTGATGATGGGCGCTCCCAGCACCGTAGAGGAGCGGCAGCTGAAGGAAATTCACATCGCCGTCGTCGCCGACGGGGACTGATTTTGACAGATAACAAAACGCCAGACAGAGGGCTTTCCCTCTCTGTCTGGCGTTTTTTCGTCTTAGTTCTTCTTTTTTCCCTTTCGGAGGCCCCTCAGCAGCCCCTTCAGCTTCCGCACCGGCCAGGTGAGGATGCGGCCGAGGCGGTAGGAGCGGGAGCGCTTGATGGCGGTGTTCTGCTTTTTGGCCGCCTTCATCTGCTTTCTCGTCTGGCTCAGCTGCCTTTTCAGATCGTCTTGGGTCTTTTTTGACGCATTTAGCTGGGCGTTCAGCTCCTTGATCTGGACGCCCCGGTCAAATTTTTCGCCGTAGGTGATTTGGAGCTTGCGGTTGATTTCAGACTTTTCGGCGTAAGTGCGCTGGAGTTTGCGGTTGATCTCAGACTTTTCGGCGTAAATGCGCTGGAGTTTGCGGTTGAGTTCGGATTTTTCGGTGTAGGTCTGTTGAAGCTTTTCCTGCTTTTCAATACTTTCCACAATCATCTGGTAAAAAAGCATAGAAACCGTGTCAGGGAGAGCAAGATAATAAAGTTTTTGCGCCTCATCCGAAATCTCCAGATAGCACCTGCGAGCTTTCGATAAAATACTGCCTAATCTGATGTTTGCCGCACCTAGAGCATTTTCATCCAGTTCAGTATGTGACACAAAATTCAATAATTTCAGAAAACAGGCAAAGTATCCATAGCCATGTCGGAATTCCTTTGGCCGGATAGTCAGCGATCCCTCTCGCACTCGACGACAATAGAACGGCTGTGCAATGTGGCTGACCTGAGAAGCAGAAAGAACACAAACATTGGTAAAGAAATTATCTTCATGCAATATCCCTTCCGGAAAGCTGATGTGACAGTCGGTCAAAAATTGTCTGCGTAGTGCAAACATACAGGGGGTTACGTAAAAAGTTTTGTTTAGAGCAGAATAAGTATAATAATCAGGCCCGCTTAATACAAAATCACAGGCTTCCTGCGCAGAATATGCCTTTTCGTACCAATTGTATTTCTCACGAAGTTGTTCGTTTTCATAAAAACTTTTACCATTAAAAAACAGCATGTCTAGGTTTTTATTTTTCATCTCCTGATACAGAATCTGATATGTTTCAGGTTCCACCCAGTCATCGCTGTCAAGAAAATGAATATACTCTCCTGTTGCGACTTCCATACATCTGTTCCTGGCAGCAGAAAGACCGGCATTTTCCTGCCTGAGGACTTTGATGTTGGAAAATTTCATCGCATAATCCATAAGAATGGAGAAGCTATCATCGGTGGAACCATCATCAATACAGACAATTTCAATTCCGGGCATGGTTTGCCCGAGAACGCTGTCCAGACATTCTGCAAGGTAGGGCGCAACATTGTATACCGGAATAATAACAGAGAATTTTGCATCAGGCACGACACAGTCGTGTATCAAGGTGCAATCATTCTTTTGAGGGTCTGGTATAAGACCGTCTGCAAATGCAAATGCAGAATTCACATTGGTTAACGTCTGAAGGGCTTTTACGCCAGCTGTGGTATACCATTCATCGGGATGGTCGAGCCAACCAACGGATTGAAATTCCGGATTGGAAAGGCAATTATGGAGTAAAACTCTGACCTGGTAGCTAAATCGGTGGGAAAACAGACCAGATAAAACGCACAGCAGAGAACTAACAATCTCCCGCTCCTGATTCGGAGCCATGGAAAGATAACGAGAATAAAGGTTGGAGAGAAAATCGCAGAAATAAGAAGTTCCTTTCTGGTACTGCGTAGAAAGCAGTTGACTCAAATATGCTTCACATTCTGTGAGCAAGCGAGCAAGCTGCAGAGAACGGCCATCGTCCTCCCTGGTATCCAGGCAATTGGGGTCAGAGATAGAATTGGCATAGACGAGCAAAAGATATATCTCTGTCTCTGTCAAGGAAATCTGACTGAAAAGAATTTCTTTATATCTGGCAGCTAACCGATTCACGCAGACATTATAGAGCTTTGATAGCTGGTATTCCTTGGCCAACAATAAAACGTCAATATTTCCCCGAAGCATATCTGTCGTTTTTTTCGTCGTCCACTGAATATTTTGATGCCCCCACCGATACAGATAAGTGTGTTTAGGCAGCAAATAAAATGTCTGAGCAGAGCACATTGCACGGACGAAAAAGGGTGGATCCTGAAACCGACGGTAATCCGGGAAAAAAATATTATTTGTTAAAATAAAACTGCGCTCATAGATATAACACTGATAATTAAAATCCGTTTGCGTCTGATTATAGGAAATCATTCCGCCCTCAGGGATGGTTTTAGAAGCCTTATAAACTGGATCATTTACTTCATCCTGCGCGTTTCCATCTTTGAGTACCATCCGATAGCCCCCGGCAATCTTTGCCTCATGGGAAACGGCGCTCTGGTAAAGCTGCTCCAATGTGTCTAACTCCGGATATAAATCATCTGCATCCATAAAAACGACGTATTGCCCACTTGCCATAGATAATGCGCAATTTCTGGCAACTCCTGATCCAGCATTGTCCTGGCGTCTTATTTTGATTCGTCTGTCCTGTTCTGCTCGCTGTGTTAAAATATCATAAGACCCATCGGTGGAGCCATCGTCTACACAAATCACCTCAATATCACTGAGGGTCTGTGATAAAACACTGTCTAAACACTGATTTAAATATTTTTCTGTATTATAAACCGGAATAATAACCGATACTTTGGGATCACTGTTTTCACATTCTGTCTTTTTCTCTCCCATCTCCAATTTTTCGCTCCTCTCATCACGATATATATTTTAGAACTTCAAAGTACTACGAGTGCAATTTTATCCTAAATCCATGGTATTGTCAATAGAACTAAAAGGTTCTATTGTGAGGCATCGCCATGTATTTTCAGCGCTTAAGAGACATGAGAGAGGATCATGACCTGACCCAGACCCAGGTCGCCGCTCTTTTGGGAATTCAACAGACCGTCTATTCCAGATATGAGCGGGGCTATCAGACCATCCCTCTGGAGCTGCTCATTCAACTGGCAGACTATTACAGGGTATCCGTGGATTATCTTCTGGGGCGAACCAACCGGATGAAACTGACGAAGTGACCTCTCTCTGTCTCTGTACTTCTTCCCTCCGTTCCCCACAAATCATTTCTAAAAGAGAAATTTTTGTGAAAAATATCGCAATTCCCCTTGTAAAATCCCGGACGATGGATTAGAATAGATGAGGTAAAACCATTTGAAACCTGTTTAGGAGGTAATTTACAATGGCAGTTAAAGTTGCAATCAACGGTTTTGGCCGCATCGGCCGTCTGGCTTTCCGCCAGATGTTTGGCGCTGAGGGTTACGAGGTCGTGGCCATCAACGATCTGACCTCCCCCAAGATGCTGGCTCATCTGCTGAAGTACGATTCCACTCAGGGCAAGTATGCTCTGGCTGACACCGTCAAGGCCGGTGAGGACTATATCGAGGTCGATGGCAAGAAGATTACCATCTATGCCAAGGCCAACGCCGCCGAGCTGCCCTGGGGCGAGCTGGGTGTTGACGTGGTGCTGGAGTGCACCGGCTTCTACACCAGCAAGGCCAAGGCTCAGGCTCACATCGACGCCGGCGCCCGCAAGGTCGTCATCTCCGCTCCTGCCGGAAACGATCTGCCCACCATCGTCTACAACGTCAACCACAACACCCTGAAGCCCGAGGACACCATCATCTCCGCCGCTTCCTGCACCACCAACTGCCTGGCTCCCATGGCTAAGGCTCTGAACGATGGCTGGAAGATTAAGTCCGGCATTATGTGCACCATCCATGCCTACACCGGCGATCAGATGACTCTGGACGGCCCCCAGCGCAAGGGCGACCTGCGCCGCTCCCGTGCCGCTGCCTGCAACATCGTGCCCAACAGCACCGGCGCTGCCAAGGCCATCGGCCTGGTCATCCCTGAGCTGAACGGCAAGCTGATCGGCGCTGCTCAGCGTGTTCCCACCCCCACCGGCTCCACCACCATCCTGACCGCCATCGTCGAGGGCGCTCCCACCAAGGACGAAATCAACGCTCAGATGAAGGCTGAGGCCACCGAGTCCTTCGGCTACAACACCGATGAGATCGTCTCCTCCGACATCGTCGGCATGCGTTACGGCAGCCTGTTTGACGCCACCCAGACCATGGTCATCAACCTGGACAACGGCACCTCTCAGGTGCAGGTCGTCTCCTGGTATGACAACGAGAACTCCTACACCTCTCAGATGGTTCGCACCATCAAGTACTTCTCCGAGCTGGGCTAATTTCCCGTTCGCTGAACTGCTGTAAGAGCTGAAAAAGGCGTGTCCCAATGCGGGACACGCCTTTTGTTTTGCTTTTTGTCGTCTCACATCTTTTTCAGCAGCTTTTCAATAGTCTCCTCGTGGGCCAGCACCAGGAGGTGGTCCTCTCTGTGGATGACCTTCTGGGGAGAGGGCATATAGCTGGTCTCCCCGTTGACCGCCACGATGCCGATGATATACACCTCATACCTGGCCCGGATGTTGGAGGACAGGATGCTCTTTCCCGTCCACTCCGGCAGGGGGGTGATCTCATAGATGGAATAGCCGTCCTTCAGATCCATGTAGTCAAAGACGTGCTCGCTGTTGTACTTCACCGCCGCCCGCATGGCGGAGTCCTTGTGGGGGTGGATGATTTCGTCCGCCCCGTTGCGGAGAAGAAACTTGATGTGCACCTCGTTGCTGGCCTGGCTGACCACATATTTCGCCCCCAGATCCTTCAGCAGGCTGGTGATCTCCAGATTGCTCTGGAAATTTCCGCCGATACACACAAAGCAGACGTCAAAGTTTGCCACCCCCAGCCGCCGGAGCACGCTCTCCCGGGTGCAGTCGGCGATCATGGTGCTGGTAGCTACGTCCACCAGATCCTCCAGAGCCATCTCATTTTTATCCACAATGAGTATCTCGTTTTTCATTTCCGCCAGATCCCGGCACAGATAATGGCCGAAATCCCCCGCTCCGATGATGAGAAAAGACTTCATCTCTGCATCTGCCTCCCCTGTTTTCCAATTATCCTACCGTGATCTCTTCCTCCAGACAGCGCACCTCGCCCCGCTGCCGCCGCTCGGTAAACGACATGGCAAAGGACAGGCTGCCCACTCTGCCCAGGAACATGAGCAGCATAATGACCACCTGTGACAGGCTGTTCAACTCTCTGGTGACGCCGGTGGACATCCCCACGGTGCCGATGGCGGAAAATGCCTCGAACAGCACATCCGCCAGGGGCAGATCCTGCCCGATGAGCAGCACCAGAATGGCAAACAGGGCCAGAGAGAAGTTGATAAATACCACCACGCTGGCCCGTCGGATGGCGTCCCGGTTCAGCCTGCGGTGGAAGATCTCGCAGTCCTCCTGACGGGTGAGATAGGACCTGATGTAGAGGACGATGACCACCGCCGTGGTGGTTTTGATACCGCCCGCCGTGGAGCCGGGGCTGCCGCCGATGAACATGAGACAGGCGGTCAATATCTTGCCCCCATTGGAGAGGGCCGCCGTATCCACCGTGTTAAATCCCGCCGTTCTCGGGGTCACGGCGGAGAACAGCGCCGCCCACACCCGCTCCCCGGCGGTCATCCCCGCAAAGAGGCCGTTTCTCTCGCTGACCAGAAAGAGCAGCGTCCCCACCACCGTCAGCGCCGCTGTCATGGACAGAACGATTTTGGTCTGCAGCCGGTATTTCTTCCAGTGCCACCGGTTTTCCAGCAGGTCCTCCCACACCAGAAAGCCGATGCCGCCGATGAGGATCAGGGCCATGAGCACCAGGTTCACCAACGGGTCTGCGGCGTAGTTGGTAAAGGAGGAATACGCCCCCTGATAGCCCATCAGGTCAAATCCGGCGTTGCAGAAGGCGGAGACGGCGTGGAAGATTCCGTAGTACACCCCCCGGGCCAATCCCAGCTCCGGCACGAAGCGGACAGAGAGCAGGACGGCTCCCGCCCCCTCAAAGAACAGCGTCCCCCGGACGATGCGCCGCACCAGCTTGACGCTCCCCCGGAGCTGCAGGGTGTTCAGGCTCTCCCGGATCATCTCCCGGCCCTCCAGGCCGATGCGCTTGCGCAGCAGCGTCATGGCAAAGGCGCCGATGGTGATAAAGCCCAGGCCGCCGATCTGTATCTCGGTCAGCAGCACCAACTGACCGAACAACGTCCAGTGGGTCCAGGTGTCGTAGACCACTAGACCGGTGACGCAGGAGGCGGAGACGGAGGTGAACAGCGCCCCCAAAAGGGTAGTCTCCTGCCCCTCCCGGGTGGCGAAGGGGAGCATCAGCAGACAGGCCCCCGCCAGAATGACCGCCAGAAAGCCCACCATGATCATCTGCGTCCGGGACAGCCGGACGGTTTTTCTCCGGTGCAAGGCAGCTCCCCCCTCTTTGAAATCCATCAGAGTCTGCGTTATTTCAGCTTTTTCCACTCCGCCACCGCCAGCTCGTCACAGCGGTTGTTGTATGGGTTGCTGGCATGGCCCTTGACCCAGTGGAGCTTCACCTGATGATAGTCGCACAGCTCCAGCAGCCTCTCCCACAGGTCTGGATTCAGGGCGGGCTGCTTGTCGCTCTTCACCCAGCCCCGGCGCTTCCAGCTCCTGGCCCAGCCCTTTTCCAGAGCGTCGATGACATACTTGGAGTCGGAGTACAGCTCCACCACACAGGGCTGGTTCAGCGCCTCCAGGCCACGTATGACCCCGGTGAGCTCCATCCGGTTGTTGGTGGTGCTTTTTTCTCCCCCGGACATCTCTTTTTGATAGTCCCCGTAGAGCAAGATCGCCGCCCAGCCTCCCGGCCCGGGATTCCCGGAGCAGGCGCCGTCAGTGTACAGCGTCACGGTTTTCATATTATCTTCTCCTGAAAGGGAAGGGGCGGATGTGAGACACCCGCCCCCTTTTCTTTTGTTTATTCGTTTATTCTTCCTCAGAGGTCTCAGCGTCGGTATTCTCCTCCGACGTCTGCTCCTCCATCTCATACATCCTCGTCTTGGCCATGGAGATCAGCTTGACCCCCTCATCCAGAGACATCATCCGAACACCCTGGGTCACCCGGGAGTAGACGCTGACCTCTCCGGCGCTGGTACGGATGATCGTCCCGTCGTCCGAGATCATGAGAATATCGTCTCTGGGCTTGACGATGGCGGTGGCCGCCACCTTCCCGGTCTTGGAGGTGATGTTGTAGTTTTTCAGGCCCTGGCCGCCCCGGCCCTGGAGGGTGTATTCCTCCACCATGGTGCGCTTGCCGTAGCCGTTTTCCGTGATGGTGAGCAGGGCCTCTCCATGGCTGGCAATCTCAGCGCCCACCACGTAGTCGCCCTCACGGAGCTTAATGCCCCGGACGCCCACGGCGTCCCGTCCCATGCAACGCACGTCCTCTACGGCAAACCGGATGGCCATGCCGTCGTGAGTGGCCAGAATCACGCTGTCGTCTGCCAGAGTGAAGCGGACGGCGATGAGGCTGTCCCCCTCCTCCAGAGTCAGGGCACGGATGCCCGCCTTCCGGGCGGTGTTGATGCCCGCCAGGCTGATCCGTTTTACCGTTCCTTTCCGGGTGACCAGCACCAGATAGGCGTCCTCCAAAAACTCCCGGCAGTGGATCATGGTGGTGACCTTCTCCCCCGGCTCCAGGGGCAGGATGTTCACCAGATTCGTCCCCCGGGCCGTCCGTCCGGCCTCCGGGATCTGGTAGCCCTTCTTCCGGTGCACCTTGCCAATATTGGTGAAGAACAGCATATAGTCATGGGTGGAGCAGGTGAACATGGTCTCCACATAGTCCTCCTCCCGGAGGGTCTGGGCGTTGACTCCCTTGCCGCCCCGCTTCTGGGCCCGATAGGCGGAGATGGGGGTTCGCTTGATATACCCCGCATGGGAGAGGGTGAAGACGCACTCCTCCTCCTGGATGAGATCCTCCACGTCGATCTCGTCCTCCACCTCCTGGATCTCGGTGATACGGTCGTCGCCGTACTTGTCCCGGATGGCGGTGAGCTCCTCCTTCAGGGTCTGGCGGAGCAGCTCCTCGTCCTCCAGCAGACGGACGTAATAGGCGATCTTCTCCTCCAGCTCCTTGTACTCCTGCTCCAGCTTCTCCCGGTTCAGGCCCTGGAGAGCGATGAGCCGCATATCGCAGATGGCCTGAGCCTGGATCTCGTCCAGACCGAACCGGGCCATCAGGTTCTCCCTGGCGTTGTCGTAGGACTGGCGGATGATTTTGATGACCTCGTCGATGTTGTCCTGGGCGATGAGCAGGCCCTCCAGCAGATGGGCCCGCTCCCTGGCCTTGCGCAGATCGTATTTGGTGCGCCGGACAATGATCTCCTCCTGGAAGGCGATATACTCGTCCAGAATGTGCCGGAGAGAGAGGATCTTGGGCTGCTTCTGGTTGTCCACCAGGGCCAGCATGATAATGGAGAAATTGCTCTGCAGGGCAGTCTGCTTGAACAGGTTGTTGAGCACCACCTGGGCATTGGCGTCCTTTTTCAGCTCGATGACGATACGCATCCCGTTCCGGTCCGTCTCGTCCCGGAGGTCGGAGATGCCCTGGAGCCGCTTGTCCTTCACCTGCTCGGCGATGTTCTTGATGAGCTGGCGTTTGTTCACCTGATAGGGCAGCTCGGTGACCACGATACGGGTACGGCCTGCGCCGAACTCCTCAAACTCTGTCCTGGCCCGGATGGTGATCCGGCCCCGGCCGGTGGCGTAGGCCGCCCGGATGCCCGCCCGGCCCATGATAATGCCCCGGGTGGGGAAGTCAGGGCCTTTGATGTGCTCCATGAGATCGGCCAGGGTGGCGTTGGGGTTGTCCAGCACGCAGATGACCGCGTCGATGACCTCCCGCAGGTTGTGGGGCGGGATGTTGGTGGCCATGCCCACGGCAATGCCGGAGGAGCCGTTGACCAGCAGATTGGGGAACCGGCTGGGCAGCACCCGGGGCTCCTTCCGGCTCTCGTCAAAGTTGGGGTCCCAGTCCACCGTCTCCTTGTCAATGTCCCGGAGCATTTCGGCGGAGATCTTCGCCAGTCTGGCCTCGGTGTAACGATAGGCCGCCGGAGGGTCGCCGTCCACCGAGCCGAAGTTGCCGTGTCCGTCCACCAGGGGATAGCGCATGGAGAAATCCTGGGCCAGACGCACCATGGCGTCGTAGACCGAGGCGTCTCCGTGGGGGTGGTAGTGGCCCAGCACGTCGCCCACGCAGGTGGCGGACTTCTTGAAGGGCTTGTCGTAGGTCAGGCCGCCCTCGTGCATGGTGTAGAGGATGCGGCGATGGACCGGCTTCAAGCCGTCCCGCACGTCGGGCAGGGCCCGGCCCACGATGACGCTCATGGCATATTCGATATAGCTTTTCTCCATCTCCCCCACCAGGTCAGAATTCGTGATGACCTGGTCGGGGAATGCGATATCCTCCGGCTTATAGTCTCTGTTATGTCCCATATCTTATCTCCATTCAGAAATCTCAGAAATCCAGATTCACCGCATACTGGGCGTTCTTCTCGATCCATGCCTTGCGGGGCTCTACCTCCTCGCCCATGAGGACGGTAAAGACGTGGTCGGCGGCCACAGCGTCATCCAGGGTAATCCGCCGGAGAGACCGGCGCTCCGGGTCCATGGTGGTCTCCCACAGCTCGTGGGGGTCCATCTCGCCCAGGCCCTTGAACCGGCTGATGTCGATTTTGGCGTTGGGATTGCTTGCCCGCAGTTCGGCGGAGATGCGGTCCCGCTCCTCGTCAGAATAGGCCACCCGCTGGGTCTTCCCTCTTGTCAGCTTGTACAGGGGCGGCACGGCGGAATAGACGTAGCCCTTCTCGATGAGGGGCCGCATATACCGGAAGAAGAAGGTGAGCAGCAGAGTGCGGATGTGACTGCCGTCCACATCGGCATCCGCCATAATGATGATCTTATGATAACGCAGGCGGTCGATGTTGAACTCGTCTCCAATGCCTGCCCCCAGGCCCAGCACCAGGGGATAGAGCTTGTCGTTGCCGTAAATCTTGTCCGCTCTGGCCTTTTCCACGTTGAGCATCTTGCCCCACATAGACAGGATGGCCTGGAACCGGCTGTCCCGCCCCTGGATGGCGGAGCCGGCGGCGGAGTCGCCCTCTACGATATAAATTTCACACAGGGCAGGGTCCCGCTCGTTGCAGTCCTGGAGCTTGTCCGGCATCTGGCCGGAGTCCAGACCGGTCTTCCGGCGAACCGACTCCCGGGCCTTCCGGGCAGCCTCTCTGGCCCGGGCGGCGGTCATGGCCTTGTCCAGAATCGCCTTGCCCACGGCGGGATTTTCCTCCAGGAACACCTCCAGCTTGTCCGAGACGATGTTGTTCACCAGAGTACGTATCTCGCTGTTGCCCAGCTTGGCCTTGGTCTGGCCCTCGAACTGGGCCTCCGTCAGCTTGACGGAGATGACGCAGGTCAACCCCTCCCGGCAGTCGTCGCCGGAGACCTTCTCGTCGTCCTTGAGCAGCTTTTTCTGCTTGCCATAGTTGTTCAAAACGGTGGTAAGGGCGGTCTTAAAGCCGGTCTCGTGCATACCGCCCTCCGGGGTGTGGATGTTGTTGGCGAAGGAGACGATGACCTCGTTATAGCTGTCGGTGTACTGCATGGCGATCTCCGCCATGGCGTCGTCCTGCTCCCCGGCCATATAGATGACCTCCGGGTGTATGGGGGCCTTGTTCTCGTTGATATATTCCACAAAGGAGCGGATGCCGCCTTCATAGCACATCTCGTCCCGCTGCTCCTTCTCCGCCCGGCGATCCTCTACGACGATGCGCAGACCGCCGTTCAGAAACGCCTGCTCCTGGAGCCGCTTGTGGAGGATGTCATAGTCATAGACCGTATCCTCAAACATCTCCGGGTCAGGTTTGAAGGAGACGGTGGTGCCGGTGCGGTCGGTCTTCCCCACCACGGTCATGGGCTGGGTCACCTTACCACGGGAGAACTTCATCTCATAGATCTGTCCTCCCTTGTGTACCTGTACGGTGAGCCATTCTGACAGGGCATTGACCACGCTGGCGCCCACGCCGTGGAGACCGCCGGAAACCTTGTAGCCCCCGCCGCCGAACTTGCCGCCGGCGTGTAGGATGGTGAACACCACCTCCAGGGCGGGCTTGCCCGTCTGGGCCTGAACATCCACCGGGATGCCACGTCCGTTGTCGGTGACGGTGATGATGTCTCCCTCGTCGATGAACACCTGAATTTCGGAGCAGTACCCCGCCAGGGCCTCGTCGATGGAGTTGTCTACGATCTCATAGACCAGATGGTGCAGACCGGAGGAGGAGGTGGAGCCGATGTACATGCCCGGCCGCTTCCGGACGGCCTCCAGCCCCTCCAGTACCTGTATCTCTGAGGCGTTGTAATCATTGTCCGCAGCCACTGCGGTTCCCTTTTCCAGTAATTCTTCAGCCATAAATAAACCTCATATCCATTTTTATCTGTTGATGCCAATACCTCTGATTTTCTCTATCTGACCAGGCAGAGCTTTTTCAGCGCCCTTCCCCAGACGCCCTGACGCAGCAGCCAGCACCAGGCCAGCGGCATAAAAACACCCACCACGGTATATGCCACCCACCAAAGTCCACTGGTCACGTAGACACTGGTGGAGAAGGCGTTGGAGATTGGTTCTCCCTCCAGCCAGAACTGGAAGGCCGACACCAGGCGGAACATAACGAACTGCCAGAGCAGGATATCCATGCTTCTTTTTCCCCACCAGGTGAGCATTTTTTTTATCCTCTGGAACACCGGGTGAGACCATCTGCAGATCATTTCCGCCACACACACAGTGATGTAGATACCCAGGCATGCAGCTATGAGAAACAGCAACACGTTTGTATACTCGTTTGAACCCAGATTGGCTCTGGTCGTCGTTCCGATCCATGCCAGCAGGACAAATGTGACCCCAGCCCCTATAGGACAGAAGCACGACTCCAATTCCTCCCAATAGTTGCGGACAACATATCCGATTGCATAAAACATAGAAAGCATAATGACCCGATTTCTCAAATAGGTCAACTCCAGGTAAAATGATGATATACCAGCCGCAATAAAGAGAGCCGTAATAAAACCAATTTTATATTTTCCGTTTTTCATATAACAGTCCAATAATTTGTAGACTAGGGAAACAGCGAACAAAGCTCCCAAAAACCAGCTTGCTCCCAGAAAATCACCCTCCCAGTCTAAAGTCAGTAGAATCTTCCCACACCGTTTTAAATAATATAAAATCAAATCCACTGTCATATCACCACTGAAGAACTTTGTAATCAGACGTATACAAATGATTATGATGTTCCATCCCACGTAGGGGATGTATAGAGACCTGATTTTTTTTTTCAGAAACTCCCAAAACGTTCCCTTTGGACTATAAAGAAAGCCGGAAAGAAAAAAGAAAAGAGGCATATGAAATAAATAAATATATTGGTTAAATGGTCCCTTTGCATGGGCATACACCACCAAAAAAATTCCAATGCCCTTGGCTACGTCCATCCATTCTAAGCGATGATTCTTTTCCAGAGTCATCTGACTTTCTGGCAATACAGAAGCCTCCATTCTCAACTCTCCCTTCTATTCCTCCACCGGTCGTCTGTTATCCGCCCTTCGAGCCAGTGTCTGGCTGTTGAGCGTGGAGATATATACCCGTTGTTCCCTCCTCCCAGGAGATGTGCAGAGGAGAAAACTTTTGGGAATCTCATTTTGATTGGTATAGACCACCTGTCCCGCCTGCTCCGCCCGATTGAGAAACTGCCGGGTGCGGTAGCTCTGGCTGGTGATGTCCAGGTCAAAGATACCGATTATGTCTCTGTCGTCGATGACGGTGGACTGACCCAGATGCAGATACATGACCCTCTCCTTCTCACACGATGCGGCCGTTTACCACCCGCATCACCTTTCCGGCCTGCAGGTTCCCCTGCTTTTCCTCCTCGCAGCAGGTGATAAACACCTGTCCGCCGGAGATGTGGTTGAGGACGAATTCCTGGCGTCTCCCATCCAGCTCGGAGAGCACGTCGTCCAGCAGAAGCACAGGGTATTCCTCCCGGTCGTCCCGGCTAATCTCCCGCTCCGCCAGCTTGAGGGAGAGGGCCGCAGTCCGGGTCTGACCCTGGCTTCCATAGGTACGGGCGGAGACGCCGTTCACCGTGACCTCGATATCGTCCTTGTGGGGGCCGGAGAGGCAGCTCCTGCTCTCCCATTCTGCCCGCCTGTGGGACTCCATATGCTTCAAAAGCTGGTCATAAATTTGAGAAGTCGATCCCAACGGGTCGGTGACGCTGCTCACCGTCTTATATTGCAGCCCCAGCTCCTCCCGGCCGCCGGAAAATTCCCGGTGGATCTCCGGAGCGAACCGGTTCAGCTTCTCCATATAATAGGCCCGGTAATGGATGATCTGGGCTCCCACCTGGCACATCTGGAGACTGTAGGTCTCCAGGGTGTCCACCACCGACCGATCCTCCTGAAAGTCCCTCAAAATCCGTGTCTTTTGTTCCTGGAGTCTGCGGTAGACGGAGATGGCCTGGGCATACCGGGGCCGGAGCTGGCTGATGGCGTCGTCCAGAAACCGCCGACGCTCTGCTGCGCCGGACTTGATGAGGGACAGATCCTCCGGACAGAACAGGACAGTATTCAAAATCCCGGACAGCTCCGCCGCCGATTTCAGCCGTACTCCGTTGGAGAAAAGGCTCCTCCGCTGACCTGCCCGGAGAAGGGCCTCCAGCCGAAACACCCGGTTCCGGCTCTCCAGCTCCATCTCCATCCGGGCGTTTTCCCGTCCAAATAAAATCAGCTCCCGGTCGGTTCTGGCCCGGTGGCTTCGACAGGCGGAGAAGTAACGGACAGCCTCCACCAGGTTGGTCTTGCCCTGAGCGTTTTCCCCCACGATCACATTGATGCCCGGGTCAAAGTCACAGGACAGGCTCTCGTAGTTGCGGAACCCCTCCAGGTTCAGGTGACGAACGATCATTCCACCAGCAGGGTATTGTCCCCCAGCTGTACCCGGTCGCCGGGACGAATTTTCTTTCCCCGCATGGTACATACCTGGCCGTTGACCAGCACCTGTCCCTCCTGGATGAGGATCTTCGCCTCTCCCCCCGTCTCCACCAGTCCCTCAAATTTCAACAGACTGTCCAGACGGATGAATTCCGTGGTGATATGACTTTTCTGTTCCATATACCCTCCTCGTCACTTACACCCCGGCCTTGAGCCGGACGGGCAGCACCATATAGGTAAAGGCGTCCTCGGGCATGCTGCTTCCCTCGGCCCGGGTGATGACGCAGGGGGAGACCGGCGTGTTCAGCTCCAGATGGACAGAGGGAGTGGGGACTGCCTTCAAGGCGTCCAGCATATACCGGTTGTTAAAGCCGATCTCCAGACCCTTTCCGTCCCCGTCGGAGGGGCACTCGTCATAGGCATTGCCCAGGGCGGTGGAGGTGCGGATACGGATGATCCCGTCCTCAAAGACACAGCGGAGAGGGCTCTTCTGCTGCTCGCTGATGATGAGGGAGCAGCGTTCGATGGAGTCGATGAGACGGCGGGTGTCTACTGTGACATTGATGGAGGAATTGGTGGGGATGGCCTGCTTGTAATTCAGGAACTCTCCCTCCAGCCGCCGGGTCACCAGAGTGACCTCCTCCGTCTTGAACATGACGTGCCGCTCACCCAGCACCACCTGGATCTCCTTCTCCTCGTCGCTGGCGATGCGCTGAACCTCCTTCAGCGCCGCCCCGGGAACGACGAACTTGAAATCTTCTTTGGCGGAGACCTGTCCCAGCCGTTCCCGGCGAAGGGCCAGACGATAGCCGTCCACCGCCACCATGGTCAGACGGTAGCCCTCCTCATCCTTCTCCACATCAAACAGAGATCCGGTGTGAACCGGTCTGGCGTCGCTTTGGGAGATGGCAAAGCTGGTGCGCTCTATCATATCCCGGAGGGCGTTTTGTTTGATCTGGAAGGAGTTCATATAGTCCACAGTGGGGAGATCCGGATATTCCGAGGCGTCAATGCCCTGAATGTTGAACTCGCTCATACCACATTTCAGATTGACGGTATACCCCTGAGTGGAGATGACCACCACGTCGTCGGGCATCCGGCGGATGATCTCCCCGAACAGACGGGAGGAAAGCACCAGAGCTCCCTCCTCCCGGATCTCTGCAGGGAGGGTGGAGCGGATACCGGTTTTCAGGTCATAGCCGGTGATTTGAATGTGATTCTCCTTTGTCTCCAGGAGCAACCCCTCCAAAGCGGGAATGGAGCTTTTTGGGGCGACCGTACGGGAGGAAAGATTAATGGCGTTCATCAGTAGCGCCTTTTCGCAGGAAATTTTCATGAATACCTCCGTTCCGTATAAGAAAGCAGGATAATTTAAAATAGCAGTAGTAGTAGGGGGCGGGAATTTGTGGAAAACCGGGAAAAACACTGAGATGGACTGAAAAATTTGTCAAACAACAGCTGAGGAAAAGAAACCCGTTTATCCACAGAAAAAAGAGACAGTTCCGGTTTTTCAACACAAATCCGATCAACAGGAGGAAAAACCCTGTGGAAACTGTGGAAAACGGTCGAAGGTAATCAATAGGCCCTGCTGTTGATGTTGCTCTTGATATCCCGGATGATCTCAGAGAGCTCTCTGTCCTCCTTCATCATCTTCTCCACCTTTTCCAAAGAGTGCATGATGGTGGAATGGTGTTGGCCAAATACCTTGCCAATCTCCGGGAGAGACAGGTTGGTGATGGAGCGGATGAGATAGATGGAGACCTGACGGGCCAGGACGATGTCCTTCATCCGGGAGCTGCCCTTGATGGCGCTGGGGTCTATGGAGTAGTATTTGGCGGTCTCCTCGATGATGAGATCAGGGGAGGGGACATATTCATCCCGGGCGTGGATGAGAGCCTGAATCGCTCTGGAGGTATTCTCGTCATTGATATCCTGCCCCATGAGATCCCGATAGGCCAGCAGGCGCTTGATGGTGCCCTCCAGCTGCCGGACGTTAGAGGTGATATTCTGGGCGATGTACTCCAGCAGATCGTTGGGGAGATCCAGTCCCAGCATGATCGCCTTGTTTTTGATGATGGCGCAGCGGGTCTCATAATCCGGGGGCTGAATGTCCGCCAGCAGACCCCATTCAAACCGGGTCTGGAGACGGTTTTCCAGCCGGGCCATCTCAGAGGGGGGGCGGTCGGAGGTCAGGACGATCTGGTGTCCCGCCTCATACAGATTGTTGAAGGTGTTGAAGAACTCCTCCTGAGTCTGCTCCTTGCCGGCAATGAACTGCACGTCGTCCACCAGCAGCAGGTCCTTATCCCGGTATTTTTGCCGGAAGGCGTCGGTGCTCTTGGTGCGGATGGCCTCCTGCAGCTCGTTGGTGAACTCGTCTCCCTTGATGAAGGTGATGTTGTAATCCGGATGATTCTCATGGATGGTGTGATAAATGGCGTAGAGTAGGTGGGTCTTGCCCAGGCCGGACTCCCCATAGATAAACAGGGGATTGTAGCTCCTGCCGGGATTTTCCGCCACGTTCAGAGCGGCGTTGTAGGCAAACCGGTTGGAGGAGCCCACCACGAAATGCTCAAAGGTAAATTCCTCCTTGCCCATGAGCACGTTCTGGTTGTGAGGCTGGCTTGCACTGCGGTATTGCTCTGCCTCCTCGCCGGTGAGGACGGTCACATCCATCTCGGCGGCAAACAGGTCGTATAACACCTTCTTCAGCGTAGGGAGGTAGCGGGAGACGATGATGTCCTTTTTAAACTGTGTGGGGACGCAGATGATGAGCTGATTTTCTCTCAGTTCTACGGCCTCTGCATCGTCGAACCAGGTGCTGACAGCGGTGGGAGTCAGCTCCTGCTGTAATAAGGTCAGTACGCTGGGCCAGATATCGGCGGCGGAATTCATAATGGTGAAAAAACCTCCCATCCCGGTTTTGGAATATAGCGGCGAAGGGCGGCGCCCTTCTGCCGGAACGGCTGGAATGAATGAAAAAATGATCCAAAATAAAAATAACGGGTCAAAATGCCCATAATCAGCAATTTCATTATACCATAAAAAGCTTTTTTCATCAAGCATTAAGCGTCTATACATTGTATAAAAAATGACGTCTCCCGGCCCGGTCTTTTGGCGGCTCATGGGAGGTAAAAAGAGATTCACGTTCACTGACCACAAGATATTGTGTTTCTCCCCGTTTCCGGTTCCCATGCCGCATATTTTGAAGAAAAAATTGCAGAAATGGTGTTGACAGCCGGAAAAAGATGGGGTTATAATAGTAGCCGCTGAAATTGCCGCAGCGCTCTTTTTTTATTTGATGTCAGATCTCTGCGGCGTATGGTTTCGTCAGCTACGGCCGACAGCTCTGTCGGCTTGTTGAGCAATATGAGAATCGGAGGTGTTATTTATGGCTACCAAACGTACCTACCAGCCCAAGAAGCTTCATCGTTCCAAGGTTCACGGCTTCCGGAAGAGAATGGCCACGGCCAACGGCCGCAAGGTTCTCGCCCGCCGCCGCGCCAAGGGTCGTATCCGTCTGACCTACTGATGAAGGGCAACCGGGAAAAATAGCGCCATGATGTTCAGGGGTGGATGATTTGGAATCGAAGTCGGTTCCGTGCTGATCTTCCACCCCTAAACCTGTATCCGCAACATTTCCCACCCGTACCCGCCGCATGGCGGTGGGAGCGATGCAAGGAGAGCCGTCCGTGAAGTATTCTGTCTCACTCAAACAGAATAAGGACTTTCGCAGACTGTACCACCGGGGAAAATACGCCGCCTGTGCCACCCTGGTACTGTACTGGAGCCCTAACCGGTATCAGAATAACCGGTTGGGCATCACCGTCAGCACTAAGCTGGGCAACGCCGTGGTGCGTAACCGTACCCGCCGCCGGATCCGGGAGATCTACCGTCTCCACGAGGAGCAGCTGCGCCGGGGGATGGATCTGGTCGTCGTGGCCAGAGCCGCCGCCCCGGATGCAGAGTATCAGAGGCTGGATCGGGATTTTCAACGACTGGCCAAACGGCTGGGATTGTGGAAAGAGGGGACAGAAGGGTGAAAAACGGGATCAAACGGGTGATGCTCTGGCTCATCCGGTTCTATCAGACCCAGATCTCTCCCCTGACGCCACCGTCCTGCCGTTTTATCCCAACCTGTTCAGAATATGCTCGACAGGCGATCGAAAAGTACGGCCCGGCCAGAGGAGGTCTGCTGGCAGCAAAACGGCTCTCCAAATGTCAACCCTTCCACCGGCAGAAGTCCATCGAGTATGACCCGGTGCCATAATCGTTGGGTCACTTTAGAGAAACGACCTAGGAGGACACATACTTGATTACTGCAATTCTACAGTTCTTCGGCAGGATACTGCTGTGGATCTACAACTTTACGGGCAGCTATGCCCTGTCTCTGGCCATCTTTACCCTGCTGACCAAGGTGGTTCTGTTCCCTCTGTCCTACATGAGCAAGCAGAGCATGATGCGGATGAACGCCCTGAACGAGGAGATGCAGCGTCTCCAGAAGCAGTACGGCAAGGATCAGCAGCGCTATAACATGGAGGTACAGAAGCTCTACGAGGAGGAAAAGGTCAACCCCATGAGCGGTTGTCTCTGGTCCCTCCTCCCGCTGCCTGTGCTGATGGCTCTGTACTACGTCATCCGTCGGCCCATGCTCTATATGCTCTGCCTGACAGAGGATCAGATCACCACCGTGGTGGACACCCTGGCCAATCTGGGCCACACCTTCGAGAGCACCCAGACCGCCTACCAGGAGATCTACATCATGGATCTCATCAGCCAGGACAGCAGCCTGTTTGACGCAGTGGCGGAGGCCCTGGGCGACGCCGCCAGCCAGCTCCAGACCATGAGCTTTAACTTCCTTGGCATCAACCTGGGCGAGGTTCCGGATTGGCAGTTCTGGAACTGGGACGCTGTGGACTGGAGTCATATCGGTTTGGCCCTGATCCCCATCCTGATCGTCATTTTGAACTTCTTCTATTCCCGGTACTCCATGAGATCCAACCAGGTGAAGAAGCAGGACGACGACAAGAACAAGAAGGACGACGCTGCCAACGCCGCCGCCGGCAGCAGCAAGATGATGATGTATATCATGCCGCTGATGTATCTGTGGTTTGGCTACATCATGCCCGCCGGTATGTGCGTCTACATGGCCTGCAGCACCATTTTCAGCATCCTGCAGGACATGATTTTCGCCAAATTCATCAACAAAAAGTTTGAAAAGGAACAGCTGGAGCGCCAGGCCCGGATAGAGGAACGGCGGAACCAGGAAAAGACCAAAAAGGCGGAGATCGCCGCCCGCCGTGCCGCCGTGGAAGAGGAAATGAAGAAGCGGGGCGGCAAAAAGGCGGTGCGCCAGGCCCAGAAAAAGGCGGAGAAGGCCAGCCGTGACAGCGGCGCAGGACAGATCGGCATCCGGAGCTACGCCCGGGGCCGTGCCTATGTGGCGGATCGCTATCCCACCACCCCTTACCGTGATCCCCAGGATGTGCTGGACGAGGAGGCCCTGGAGCGGGCACTGGCAAAGAAGGGCAAACGGAAGGTCGTCCCCGAGGAGCTGCCCGAGGATGAGATCCCAACAGAGGCCCTGGAGGAGACAGTGAAGTCGTCTGCACCCGCCGAGACCGGAGAGACAAAGGAATAATTTCATAAGGGAGCTGAACAATCCATGACCAAATATATCGAGACCACCGGTAAGACGGAGGATCTGGCCATCGCAGCTGCGCTTGAGCAGCTGGGCATGGACCGGGACGATGTCTCTGTGGAGATCATCAACCGGGCAAAAACCGGCTTCCTGGGCATCGGGAGCTGCCCCGCCAAGGTGCGGGTGAGCTATGAGGCCCCCGACCCGGCCCCGGTGAAGGAGCCGGAGCCCATCGCTCCCGTGGCCGCTCCTGAGGAGCAGAAAAAGGCTCCGGAAGCCAGGCCCGCCGCCTCCAGCCAGAAGAAGCCCGCCGCCAAACGGCCCGCCAATCAGCAGCCCAGGCCGAAGAAAAAGGAGCAGCCCAACAAGCCGGAGGCTCCCAAGGAGGAGCCTGTGGCCGAGACTCCTGCTCCGGCAAAGGAGCCTGCCGCCCCCGCCGCAGACCGGACAGAAGACATCGTCACCTTCCTCACCGGTCTGATGGAGCATCTGGACGTGGAGGCCACCCCTGTCGTCCGGATCAACGAAGACGGCATCTATGAGGTGAATCTGGAGGGCGAGGATCTGGGCGCCCTCATCGGCCGCCGGGGAGAGACCCTGGACGCCATCCAGCAGCTGACCAACTACGCCATGAATCATGGCCAGAACCGCCGCATCCGGGTTCACGTGGACTGTGAGAACTACCGGGCCAAGCGGGAGGAGTCCCTCCAGCGTCTGGCACGGAAGACGGCGGGGAAGGCGGTCAAGTATCGCCGGAACATGATGCTGGAGCCCATGAACGCCTACGAGCGCCACGTCATCCACGCAGAGCTTCAGGACTATCACCCCAACATCTCTACCTATTCCACCGGCACCGAGCCGAACCGGCGCATTGTGGTGGCCTATAACAAGTGATCAAGGCATATAAAACGGAGGCAGACCCGCAAAGGTCTGCCTCCGTTTTTGTTGGATATTTATGCCTCGCTGCCGCTCTGACTGCCTCTGTTATGGGAGCGGTGTCTGCGATAGTGAGGACGGCTGCGCCGGGTCTCCTCCTGCTCCGGAGCTGCAGGAGGATTGTTTTCCTGGGGCTGTCTCTGGTAGGAGCTGCGGGCAGGGCGGCGCTCCTGGGTTCCGGACGACTCACGGGATGGGGAGCTTTCCCGGTCTCTGGGCGGAGCAGTCCGCTCCCGGCGCTGCTGGGGAACAGGCTTGGCCTCATCCTCCTCCGGCTTTTCATAGCCGGTGGGACGGCGGCCCTTGCCGCTGCGCACCACCGTCAGCTCGCTGTTGGGATAGACCTGGGGGCTGTCCGGGTCGTTGTCCAGAATGACCTTGCTGGTCTCCCGGAGGAGGTTGACCTGACACACCGTCCCCACCCCGTCGGGGGTCTCCACCAGGGAGTCCTGCTTGGGGGCCCGCTTGATGAGATCCTGATAGGCGTCCTGCTCATATTTCAGGCAGCACATCAGCCGTCCGCAGGCGCCGGAAATTTTGGTGGGATTCAGGGAGAGATTCTGGGTCTTGGCCATCTTGATGGAGACGGGGTGGAAGTCGTTGAGGAAGGTGGTGCAGCAGTAGGCCCGTCCGCAGACGCCCAGACCGCCCAGCATCTTCGCCTCGTCCCGGACGCCGATCTGCCGCAGCTCGATGCGGGTGCGGAACACGGAGGCCAGATCCTTCACCAGAGCCCGGAAGTCCACCCGACCATCGGCGGTGAAGAAGAACAAAATCTTGCTGCCGTCGAAGCTGTACTCCACCTCGATGAGCTTCATCTCCAGCCCATGCTCGGCGATCTTCTGCTGGCAGATCTGGAAGGCCCGGGCCTCCTTTTTCCGGTTCTCCTCTAGCTGTCGGAGGTCGCCGGGGGTTGCGATGCGCACCACAGGCCGGAGGGGGGAGATCAGCTCCTCCTCGTCGATCATGCTGTTGCCCTTGACGCAGGTGGCGCACTCCATGCCTTTGGCGGTCTCGATAATGACCTCCTGGCCCTCCTGCACCTGCAAGCCGTTGGGATTGAAATAATAGTCCTTGCCGCCGCTCTTAAAGCGGACGCTGATGATCTCTGTCACTGAGGTTTCCTCCTGTATGGCGGGACGGCAAAGCCGTCCGAAAATGAGTAATGAGTTATGATGCGGAGACGAGCTTCCAGGCGGATACGGCGAACCACCCGGCGCTGTGAGCGGGGGAGACGTTGCGCTCCATGGCGCGCTCTCCCTCTCTGGCCAGGTCGGTCAGGGCCAAAAGCTGAGCAGGGGAGAGGGCCTGCCGCCAGTCGGTTCCCTCCGATTCGCCGGTGAGGGCGTTTATGGCCCGGCGGACGATGCCCCGATAGAGAGAGGCCAGCTGATCCCGGCTCCACTTGTCGTTCTGGAGCTGAACCGACCACTCCATGAGAGCCAGCTCAGACCGCCGGGAGAGGGCAGCACACAGGGTGTCCAGGCTTTTGGCCACCTCCGGCGGCTCCTGCTGTCCGTTTCCCTCCAGCAGGGCAATCGCCCCGCCGATGAGCCCGTGAGCGGTCTGAACGGCCTGGGTCAGTTCAGTGTCAGGGCGGTCGGGAAAACGGCCTCTCAGCACCGGGAGGGCCTCCTCCGGGGAGACGGGGCCCAGCTCGTACAGGGCGCACCGGGAGCGGATGGTCTGGAGCAGGGACATGGGATTTTCCGCAATGAGGAAAAAGACGGCGTACTCCGGCCCGTCCTCCAGCACCTTCAGCAGGGCGTTCTGGGCGCTGACATTCATGGTGTCCGCCCGGTCGATGAGGTAAATCTTCCGCTCCGCCTGGTTGGGACGGACGTAGGCGTCTGCCCGGAGCAGCCGGACGGTGCCCACGGAGAGATCCTTCGCCTGCTCCTCCTTCGTCTGAAACCGGCTGACAGGGATGACATCCGGGTGGATGCCCTCCGCCACCCGGCGGCAGGGGAGACATTCGCCGCAGGGAGCCTGCTCCGGATGCTGGCACAGCATGGCCTGGGCCAGGAGGGTAGCCAGGGTATGCCGCCCGCTCCCCTGGGGGCCGCCCAGAATGGCGGCATGGGGCAGCAGCTCTGGCCGGGCGAGCTGTCCCTTGAGACGGGAGTTGCCCGCCAGACGTGATAGATTCATACTCGCAAAAACTGGTCTACATCCAGGACAAAGACGGTGGCCCCGGCAATGGTGATCTCCGCATCCTCAGAGACCATCATAGAGTTGACCGGGCTCTTCCCGGTGACGGAGCCACGCCGCCAGCGGACGGCGCTTCGGATGGTGGAGAGCACTTCCTTCACCCGGTCATCGGCCACGCCCACGAAAAGGGTACGGTTCTCCTGCTGGAGAAAGCTCCCCTGAGAGTGCATACAGGTGCTGCCATAGCCTTTCTGGGCCAGGCGCTCCACAATATTGGGGGCGTCGTCCACGTGGACGACGGCGACGACCATCTTCATCTCACCAACCTCATCTTTCTCCCTAAGGGGTCACAGCGACTCTCGCAGCACAGTGATATCCTCTTGCAGCCCATTATACCCGATTTGGGACAAATAGACCAGATGATTTTTCGTGATTCGCTCCCCCGGGGCCACCACCGGCACGCCGGGGGGATAGGGGGCGATCTGTCCGGCGGCAATGCGGCCCTCCGCCTGAGACAGAGGGATGCGCTCCCGTAGGCCAAAGACTGCCTCCCGGGGGGTGCAGACCGTCTCTGCAACCGGGGGCAGGGGCGTCTCCGGGAGCACCGGCTCCTGATAGCTCAGCCCCAGAAGGGTGAGCACGGCGTCCAGCCGATCCAGCTGCTCCTCACCGTCCGCCCCGGTGAGGATAAAGACCACATGGTTCCTGTCATGCATCTCCGGGTACACCCCCAGCTCCTCCAGAGAGCGGTTCAGCGCCTCCCCGTCCCCGGTGAGCAGGGTCAGCCGCAGGGGATCCAGAGTCAGGCCCTCTCCCTCCCGGAGACAGGGATACTTCTCCCGGAGCTGGAGGGACGCCCCGGCGGTGAGGAAGGTACGCTCCTCCCCGCCGCAGGCCAGCCAGGTTCGCAGCCGATCCAGGGCGGCCATCATGGGATAGGAGGGAGAGGAGGTGGCAAAGAGCAGACTGTGCTCCCGGAGCTCGTCCATGGAGAAGCCGTTGGCAAACAGCAGGGCGGACTGTCCCGGAGCGGGAAGGGTCTTGTGGGCGGAGACGGTGACCAGGTCTGCGGAGCGGTAGGGATTCTCCTGGTAGAATATGGGCAGATGGGCGCCGTGTGCCCCGTCCACTACCAGTCTGGCTCCCCGGTCATGGCAGATCTTTGCAATAGCCTCCACATCGGAGCAGACTCCGTAATAGGTGGGGGAGGTGATGCACACCGTCCGAATCCCCGTCTCGTCCAGCAGACGGGCCACTGAATCGGGGTTTACCGGCCCCCATACGCCGCCCTCCGTCAGCCAGGGCCGCTCCAGCCACACCGGGCGGAGATCCAGCAGAGCCATCCCCGTGTGGAGGCACCGATGGCTCACCCGGTCCATAATGACCGTGCTGCCGGCCTCCGCCGCCAGAGAGAGGGCGGTGTGCAGCCCCTGGGTGGAGCCGCCGGTGAGAAACAGACAGCGCTCGCTGCCCCAGTAGTCCGCCCACAGCTGCTCTGCCCGGTCGATCAGTCCGTCCGCCCGGTAGAGGTCGCCGGTGCGGTCGGTCTCGGTAAAGTCCAGGGCGGCGTAGCCCCGCAGCTCCGGGACGGGGAGACCAATCCCCTTGTGCCCCGGCATATGCATCCGCAGGGGTTTCTCGTTGGCAAATTGCCGCAGGGCATCGTAGAGGGGGGCTTCCAGAGGAGTTTCGTTCATCACAGTACCTCGTCAGAGACGCCGGAGGGCGTTTTCTGTTGTTTTAGATTTGGGGAGAGGAATATAAGGAAACCTCTTGGCTCCCCTTTCAGGGGAGCTGTCAGCGAAGCTGACTGAGGAAGAGCGAAAGCCGCTCAAACCCTACTATCAGCGAATTCGCCGAACGATTTTTTGATTGATGCCAGTGCCTGCTGCACTCCCTCAGTCTGCCCTTCGGGTAGCCAGCTCCGCCGTCAAGCGGCACTTCCGCTTCGCTCCCTGCCTCAAAGAGGGAGCCAAGGGGATTGTGAATTTCTCACTGACTGTCCAGCTTGAGCACTGCCATAAACGCCTCAGTGGGCATCTGTACCGTGCCCAGGGAGCGCATCTTCTTTTTGCCCCGTTTCTGCTTTTCCAGCAGCTTTTTCTTTCGGGTGATGTCGCCGCCGTAGCACTTGGCCAGCACGTCCTTGCGCACCGCCTTGATGGTTTCCCGGGCGATGATCTTGCCGCCGATGGCCGCCTGGATGGGCACCTCGAACTGCTGGCGGGGGATGTTCTCCTTCAGCTTCTCGCAGATGCGCCGGGCCCGGCCATAGGCCTTGTCCTTGTGGACGATGATGCTCAGGGCATCCACCTTGTCGCCGTTGAGGAGGAAATCCACCTTCACCAGACTGCTGGTGCGGTAGTCCGCCAGCTCGTAGTCCAGGGAGGCGTAGCCCTTGGTGTGGGCCTTGAGAGTGTCGAAGAAGTCAAAGATCGTCTCGTTCAGAGGCATGGCGTAGTGGAGCTCCACCAGGTTGGTGTCCAGATACTGCATATCCCGGTACTCTCCCCGGCGCTCCTGGCAGATGGGCATGATGTCCCCCACATAGTCGTTGGGGGTGAGGATGGAGACGTTGACATACGGCTCCCGGGCCTCCTTGATGACAGCAGGGTCGGGGTAGTTGTGGGGGTTATCCACCCGGATCACAGAGCCGTCCGTCTTGATAATCTCATAGATGACGTTGGGCAGGGTGGTGACCAGATCCAGGTCAAATTCCCGCTCCAGCCGCTCCTGGATGATCTCCATGTGGAGCAGTCCCAGAAAGCCGCACCGGAAGCCGAAGCCCAGAGCGGCGGAGGACTCCGGCTCAAAGACCAGGGAGGCGTCGTTGAGCTGGAGCTTTTCCAGGGCATCCCGGAGGTCGGGGTACTTGGAGCCGTCCTCGGTGTAGATGCCGCAGTAGACCATGGGCTGGGCGGGCCGGTAGCCGGGGAGGGCCTCCGTCGTGGGACGGCTTGCCCCGGTGACGGTGTCGCCCACGCGGGTGTCCCGGACGTTTTTGATGCTGGCGGTGAAGTAGCCCACCTCTCCGGCGGTGAGCTCGTCCCTCGGCTCCATGCCGATGGGCAGCATATGGCCGCACTCCACAACCTTATATACTGCGCCGGAGGCCATCATCTGCACGTCCATGCCCACGGACAGCTTTCCGTCCATGACCCGGATCAGCACCACCACGCCCCGGTAGGAATCATACTGGCTGTCGAAGATCAGGGCCTTTAACGGGGCATCCGGGTCGCCCTCCGGGGCGGGGATGTTGTCCACCACGTCCTCCAGGACGGCGGGGATGTTGATGCCCGCCTTGGCGGAGATCTCCGGTGCGTCGGCGGCGGGGAGGCCGATGATGTTCTCAATCTCCTCCTTTACCCGCTTGGGGTCGGCGGCGGGGAGGTCGATCTTGTTGATGACCGGCAGGATCTCCAGGTCGTGATCCAGCGCCAGATAGGTGTTGGCCAGGGTCTGGGCCTCCACCCCCTGGCTGGCATCCACCACCAGCACCGCTCCCTCGCAGGCGGCCAGGGAACGGCTGACCTCATAGTTGAAGTCCACATGGCCCGGAGTGTCGATGAGGTTGAGGAGATAGTCCTCCCCGTCCGGGGCCTGGTAGTGCAGGGTCACCGCCCGGGCCTTGATGGTGATGCCCCGCTCCCGCTCCAGCTCCATATTGTCCAGCAGCTGGCTCTCCATGTCCCGCTCCTCTACGGCCCCGCACAGCTCGATGAGGCGGTCAGAAAGAGTGGATTTTCCATGGTCGATGTGGGCAATAATGGAAAAATTACGAATATGGTCCTGATTCATGATAAATCTCCCAAGTCAAAGGTTAAGGATTATTCCTCCATCCGAGAGGAGATGCGCTCCTCCGTGTCCCGGACGATGTCGGACACATAGGGATAGGCGGCGGGGAACTCCCGGCGGAGCGTCTCCCGGTTGGGTAGAGTGAGTTTTGTCCTCTCCCGGGCGCAGTCCCGGAGAGAGAGGAGATACCGTCCCCGGCTCAGCTGTAGCTCTGCGTCCCCCAGACCGGAGGAGATGGCGTCGTCGGCGGAAAACTGCCCCAGACTGGCGGCGGGATCCCACTGGTAGAGCTGCCGCAGGAGAAGATAGACGGCCGTGGACAGATACCGGGCGGCGGCGGAGAGAACGGCGGTGTCCTCCAGCCGGGCCAGCAGGTCAAAGAGCAGGGAGACGGCGTGGATCACCGGACGAGCGGCCTCGGTAGCCTCCCGGCGCTGGCGCTGTCGGCTGCTCCGGACGCCGGGAACGGCTGCGGGGTGAACGGCCGAACCCTCCCGCTCCGTTGTCCTACCCAGCAGGTAGTCCGCAGATACCCGGTAGTAGTCGCAGGCCCGAATGACAAAGGCCAGTCCCGGCTCTCGGATGCCGTTTTCGTAGTGGGACAGCAGGGCCTGGCTGATACCCAGCTCATCCGCCGCCGTGCGCTGACTGATGCCCCGCTCCTTCCGCAGGGCGGAGAGGGTGTGGGAAAAATCCTGATTGGTCATCATAATATGAAAAACACTCCCGGTGTGAAAAGGCAAAAAAAGAAAAAACAGACAGTAATAATGATAACAGACCGTATTCAAAAAGTAAAGCGTCGGGAGAGGGAAATCTTTGTTAAAAACTTAGCAAAGGAAATTAGCCAAAACAGCCGTCAAAACCCTTGCAATTTTTGTGTCAAAGGAATAAAATCTATCCTAGAGACTGTCTGTATCCTGTTTCACAGGAAATGATAGATAGATTTTAGGAGGTACACTGTTATGGCATTTGGCTTTGGCTCCATGATCGCCCAACTGAAGAAGAACCCCAAGACCATCGTATTTACCGAGGGAACTGACTCTCGTATTCTGGAGGCTTCCTCCCGTCTGCTGGCCAGCACCTTCCTGACCCCCATCCTCATCGGCAATCCCGACGAGATCTTCGCCGCCGCCGAGGAGGCGGGCTACAACGTCCGTGGCGCTACCATCATCGACCCGAACAACTACGACCGGTTCGACGAGATGGTGGAGCTGTTCTGTGAGCTGCGCAAGAGCAAGGGCATGACCCCGGAGAAGGCCATCCCCATGCTGCGCAAGAGCAACTACTTCGGCACCATGCTGGTGAAGATGGGCGTGGCCGACGCCCTGCTGGGCGGCGCCACCTATTCCACCGCCGACACTGTCCGTCCCGCCCTCCAGATCATCAAGACCAAGCCCGGCTACAAGAGCGTGTCCTCCTGCTTCATCCTGGTGCGTGCCTCCGCCTCCGGCGATAACGAGGTGCTGGCCTTCGGCGACTGCGCCATCAACATCCACCCCACCGCCGAGCAAATCGCCGAGACCGGCGTGTACTGCGCCGAGTGCGGCCGCCACTTCGGCATCGACCCCAAGGTCGCCTTCCTGAGCTTCTCCACCTACGGCTCCGGCAAGGATGCGGATGTGGACAAGATGCGGGAGGCCACCCGGATGGCCAAGGCTCTGGCCCCCGAGCTGGCCATCGACGGCGAGCTCCAGTTCGACGCCGCCGTCTCCCCCAGAGTGGCCATGACCAAGTGCCCCGAGTCCAAGGTGGCGGGCCATGCCAACGTGTTCGTCTTCCCGGACATCAACGCCGGCAACATCGGCTATAAGATCGCCCAGCGTCTGGGCCAGTTCGACGCCTATGGACCCATCCTCCTGGGCCTGAACGCCCCCATCAACGACCTGTCCCGTGGCTGCAACGGCATGGAGGTCTATTCCATGGCCATCATCACCGCAGCGCTGGCATAAGGCGGAAAAAACAAGACAACGGTAAGGCCCTGTGGAGAATGGATTTTCTCCACAGGGCCTTTTCTGCTGCAAAAAGTGCTGGCGCAGTGTAACCTTTCCGGCGTTTGAAACGATGTATTGGTGAAGGGCCTTTCAGAATACCACAGAGACAGAGGGGAGGGATGCCCATGAGACGGACGACAGAGGAGCTGATCGAGCGGTACCGGGACAACGTCTTTGCTGCGGCGTTTCACATCTGCCAAAATGCCGCCGATGCGGACGACGTGGTACAGGACACCTTCCTTCAATACCACCTGACAGACCGGGAATTTTCCGACGAGGGGCATATCCGGGCGTGGCTCCTGCGGGTGGCCATCAACCGGGCGAAGGACGTTCGCCGCTCCTTCTGGCGGCGAAAAAGCGTTCCTCTGGAGGACTATATGGAGACGCTGTCCTTTGAGACGGAGGAGTCGGAGGACCTGTTCGGGCAGGTGATGAGGCTGCCGGAGAAATACCGCATCGTCATTCATCTGTTCTATTTCGAGGACTATTCCGTCCGGGAGATCGCCCGGATTTTGGGGCTGACCGAGAGCAACGTCAAGGTGAGACTGTCCCGGGGACGGAAGTTGTTAAAAGACGCATTAAAGGAGGCGTGGAACGATGACGGATCGTGAGAGGTACAAGCAGGCATTTTCCGTGCTGCACGCGGACAGGGATATTTGCCTGGAGACAGAGCCGAAGGAGAGAAAGCAAAGAACCGTTTTATGGCAGCGTGTGGCGGCGGCCTGCGCCTGCGTCGCCCTGCTCCTGGGGGGAGCGGGCACCGCCTACGCCGCCGATCTGGGCGGGGTGCGGACGGCGCTCACCGCCTGGATCTCCGGCCAGCAGGTAGAGGTGGAGGTGGCCGACGGCGAGGACGGCGTCTACACCTTCACCTATGAGGCGGAGGACGGCACCGAGCAGGTGTTCGGCGGCGAAGGGGTGGTCATGGATGAGAACGGAAACGAGACGCCCGCATCTGCCGAGGAGATTTTGGACGGGATGTCCATTGGTGCAGAAATCAGAGAGGATGGCTCCATCTGGGTATATTACTACGAAAAGACAGTGGAAATTACGGACTGCTTTGCAGATGGTGAGAATACCTGCAAGGTGGCGATAGAGTACGATGGAGAGCTGCATTATTTCGACATCCATCTGGATGACAGCTATACGGATGTAGACGAGGTCTATATAGATAAAGTATCAGTAGACACGGAGCCCGAGGGCGCTGCCGAGGACTATACAGTTATCGGGTAAACAGAGACTTTTGGCCCTCAAACGATAAAAAGCGCAGGAAGCCCACGCACAAGGCCGCCTTTCCCGGAAAGGCGGCCTATTTTGTTGGAACTTTGTCCTCTATTTCCGGCCTGACGGGCCATTTCCCGACCGGTTTTTCCGGGTCGGGCTGGTATCATCATCTCATCCAAAAGACGAGGTGAGTACGAATGAAAGCGACTTCCTTTTCCGGGGCCTGGAGACAGGCCCGACGGGGGTTTGCGGACCGGGGGGAGAGGCTCCTCCGCCAGCCGGCGGTCCCCGTCCTGCTGGAGTGCGGGGGCCGTCTGGCCCTGGGGGCGGCGTTGACCCTGCCCCGGGTGATGGACAGCTACGCCCCCTTTGCCCTGGGCTTTGTGGCGGCCTCCGGCTCCGGGCCGGGGGGGTTCTGCGCTCTCATCGGGGCCAGCCTGGGATATCTGACCAACCTGGGCCTGGTCAGCGGTCTGCGCTATGTGTCCGCCTCTATTTTGATCTATGCCCTCTCCTTTGCCTTTTACGACCTGGCCATCTACCGCAGGGCCTGGTTTTTGCCGGTGTGCAGCGCCCTGCTGGGGGGCCTTACCGGGCTGTTCACCCTGGCCACCGAGCGGTGGAGCCGGACAGATCTGACGGGAGAGGCGGTGGAGATGGCGCTGATCGCCCTGTCCGCCTGGCTGTACCGGGCGGGGCTCCGTCCCTGGCTGGAACCGGAGGAGGCTCCCCCGGCGGGCCGTGTCTCTCAGGCGGGCCTGCTCTTTCTGGGGGGCAGTCTAGCGGCGGCGCTGTGGGAGGTAAGCCTGTTCGGGCCGCTGAATCTGGGAGCGGCTCTCTCCGGCGCACTGGTGCTGGTGCTGGCCCGGCGACAGGGGCCGGAGGCGATTTCCACCGGGGTGGTGCTGGGTCTGGTACTGGATCTGTGCTGTAGCAGCGGCGGGCTGTATACCGGGGCCCTGGCCCTGGGAGGTCTGCTGGCAGGTGCCGCCAGAGAGCGGGGACGGCTGGCGTCCTGCCTGCTCTTTTTCGCCGGTGGCAGCCTCACCGCCCTGTGGAACGGCTCGGCAGAGGAGCAGATCAGTCTGGCGGTGAGCTTGGCCGCCGCCGCTCTGGGAGTGTTCCTCCTGCCGCCCAGGATATTCCGTGGGAGGACGAGGGATCGGCCTCAGGCCCTGCCCCGAGCCGGGGCGGTGCCCGTGCAGGAGCATCCCTCCTATTCCAGGCGTCAGCTCCAGGCCAAGCTCATGGGCCAGGCAAACGCCTTTCAGACGCTGTATGAGGATATGCGGAAGGGATTGGTTCAAAGTCCGGTCACCGACCAGCGGCTGGAGCAGATCTTCGACCGGGCGGCGGAGCAGGTGTGTCAGGACTGCCCCCGGTATGAGATCTGCTGGAAGCAGGACTATCACGAGACCTACCGGGCCTTTCGCCAAATGCTGGGGGCCATGAAGCAGCGGGGCTACGGACGGCTCAGCGACGCCCCGGCGGGGTTTGAGGCGAGCTGCCGCCGGGCGGGGGAGCTAATCTCCGCCGCCAATGTGGAATACGCCTCTCTGCTCCACCGGCGGCAGCTGGACGCCCGGCTCCGGGCCAGCCGCTCGGCGGTGTGGCGGCAGTACGCCCAGCTCTCCCAGCTGCTGGGACAGGCGGCTAAGGAGCTGGAGAACGATCTCCGGCCCGACCCGGAGCAGGCCACGGGGGTGCTCCGGTTTCTCCGCCGCCACGGCCTGGAGGCGGAGATCCGTCTGGGCAGAGATTCCCGGGGCAGAATGGTCATTCAGCTCACCGGCGGCGATCTGAGCCTGACCCAGGAGGGGACGCTGCTGGACGACCTGTCCCGGAACATGGGCATGGCCTTCGCCGCAGGCCCTCTGGAGCGGGAACGGGGGGTGCAGCGGTTGACTCTGGTGCAGGAGGACCGGTTCCAGGCCCGGGCGGGGGTGGCGGCCCTCTCCAAGGAGGGCCAGACCGTCTCCGGAGACGGGGGCAACTGGTTCCGGGATCGGGACGGACGGCTGTGGGTGGTGCTGTGCGATGGCATGGGCAGCGGCCCCGGGGCCGCCGGGCAGAGCCATTTGGCCCTCCGCCTGCTGGAGGACTTTCTCAAGGCCGGAGTGGGGGCGGACATCGCCCTGGCCACCCTGTCTAACGCCCTGGCCCTCCGGGGGGAGAGCGAGCTGGGCTTTACCACCATCGACCTGCTGGGCATGGATCTGTTCTCCGGCGAGTGCCGGAGCTATAAGCTGGGGGCCGCGCCCACCTATCTGCGGCTGGGAGGAAGGGTCAAAAAGCTGTCCGGGGGCAGTCTGCCCGCCGGGCTGGAATTTGGGCAGGAGAGCAGGCCGGACGTCCGGTCCTTCTCCCTGGCCCCGGAGGACATGGCGGTGATGGTCAGCGACGGCGTGTCCGACGGGGAGGGAGACGACTGGCTCTGGCAGTTGATCCGGGATTTCCGGGGAGAGCGCCCAAAGGAGCTGGCGACCCGCATCCTTCAGAGCAGCAGCGGCGGGAAGGACGACCGGACGGTCATCGTCCTCCAGCTCAAGCGCCGGGAGGCGGCGGAGAGGCAGCAGACCGAGGCGGTGAGCCGTCAGACGCCCCGGGCGGGATGATTTGCGTCGGCAACGTACAAAATTTTCCGCCCCCGGGATAAACCGGTGGCGGAGAGGCCATACTGATTCCAGTTTCTGGAAAGGTGTGGAGCGTTATGGTAAAGGGCATCTCCCGTCGGGTCATCGTGGTGCGCTCGCCGGACGAGCGATTATTTGAACAGGCCATCTTCCTGCTGAAGGAGGACGCCCTCCAGCAGGAGGGTGTCACGGCCCAGCAGGTGGTCCAGGAGGCAAAGGAGGTGGCGGACAGCTATCTGCGGAAACATTCCCCGGCCGGACGCCGGTTCCAGTGGCTCAGACGGTACAGCCGCTGGCTCTGGTTCCTGGCCGGGGCGGCCTGCGCCGGAGCGCTGGCGCTGGTGGTGTAGGGAGGGAAAGCAACCCCGCCTGCCGGAGCAGGCGGGGAACAGTGTTATGTAAACTAATATCAGTCTCCGGAATTGAACGCAACCAGCTTTTCCCAGTCGATACTGCCGTCGTCTCTACAGAAATCATTGGAAAACTCTCTGACCAGTCTGTTAAAGGCCCTGTTATAGCTCTCCTTGTAGGAGCTCACATACTGCTCTGGCAAGGTTCCCATAAAGCCGATGATTTTGATGTAGAATTCCTCATCGCCGGTCAGCTCGGCCCAAAACCGTTTCCCGGCAAGCTCCTGATACATTTTCGGTCTTCCTCGACCGCTCTCCTTTTTCTTTCCGTAGCAGTAACCGATATAGGCCTCATACCGGGCCTTCGCCTGCTGTGCCAGCTTAGACGCTGCCATAAAATTTTGCTCCTGCCGCTTCTTGCTGTCAGCGTTAAACACAGCCGGCCCGCTTTTGACAGCGACAGCATAAATCGTATTGGAGTCGTCGTCCTGGATCATGATGTCGATTCCCTCGGCTAAGGCTTTGTTGCCGCCGCTTGCGGCGATTGCGATGGGCTCGAAGAAACAGTTGCCGAAGATAGTTTCCTCACTGGAGCTCACGAAAGCGCTCAAAACGGATTCCACGATCTCAGAGGCATTTTCCATGGCCTTTGCCCGGTAGAGATAGGGATTTTTACGCTTCATGACCTTTACGATATCCAGCTTGTCGATTTTTTCGATCAGCGTGCTGTAAAAGGTGTCAAGCGCAGTTGCGATTGCGGATATAATCGCTTTTTCATCATATGAATTGTTAATAGCCAATTGCCGTGCCTCCTAATTCCAGAGCATTTTTGATGCGGGTGTGAACCCCCGTCCCTCTGAACCGTTTTGTCTCCACTACGGCCGTCTTCTCTGCGGTGGACAGGACGGCCATGCCAATGGCCGTTGCCAGTCCCACCGGGACAGCGTTTCCGATTTGTCTGTACTTTGCAGCTGTGGTACCTACAAACTGCCAGTCGTCGGGGAACTGCTGGAGCCTTGCGTATTCTCTGACGCTCAGAGGTCTGTCGAGCTTGGGATGGCAGAGCATGGTCGCCTTTTGAGCGGGAGACGTGGTGATGGTAGGAGACGGCTGCGCATAGGACAGCCTCCTGTAAAATCCGACCTTTCCGCCTCCGGATTCATATGCGCCGCCCATGGCGGCGGGAATCAGCTCCTCCGGGAGATTTTTCCAGTTTCCGCCCTCAGGAACCATGTGGAGATATTTTTTCCGCTCTGCGCTCAGGGTCGCACATTCGCTCTGATCGTTTTCCAGGTCACGGATGGCGTCTCCAACGGTTTTCCATCTGTAGGCAGGATGTTGATGTGTTTGGAAATGAGTCGGTATCGGCAGGAAAATGTCCTCTCCGTCTCTGCTGCCAATGAGCACGAATCGTTCTCTGAACTGAGGAACTCCGTAATTCACTGCGTCCAAAAGGCCATAGACTGTTTGATAGCCCAGCTTGTTGAACTCTGAGAGGATGACATCCAGAACGGTGCCCAGCCGCTGCTCCGGGTCATTTTCATCTCTTTCCGCGTTTGGAATGTGCTTCAAGGGGGCAGACATGATGCCCTTTACATTTTCCATAACGAAGAAACGGGGGCGGATGTAGTCTATCATCCGGATGAAATCCATAAAAAGACTTCCCCTGGGATCATTGATTCCCATCCGTTTCCCGGCTGTGGAAAATGGCTGACAGGGAGGTCCGCCGCAGATCATAAACGGCTCTCCAACGTTCAGTCCGGTGATGTCGAGCAGCTGTTGGGGGAGGATGTCACAGATATTGCCGTTTAAAACGTTGTGCCCGTTCGCTCTCATCGTCTCTACGCAGGAGGTATCAATATCCTGGCCAATCACGACATTTAAACCGGCGTTGATCATTCCAATATCAAGTCCCATTGCGCCAGAGAAAAGGGAGATCACATCTCGATTGGAAAGATACGACTGATAGGCGGAGGACGATCTATCGTTCGCCATTATACTGTCTCTCCATTCTTTAAGATAAATTTTCGCTCAAAGGAGCTGCCTGTCACATTTGCGATATGCTCCAGGTCTGCCACGGTAAACGACTCTCTTTTAAGCCTTGCGTTGAAGTTCTGGGGAGAAGTCCCCAACCTGCGTGCCAGCTCGGAAACGCTGATGTTGCTTCTGACGCACAGTACCCTGATTTGCTCAGATACGGTCATGGAAGGTACCTCTTTCAATCCAAAATGTTTATACATCTATTATAAATCTCAGAGTTGAAAAAATCAATATAGTCCCTTATCATTTTGAATCAAAGGGACTAAACCGGAGCTGACCCGGAATCGTATGAGTTGCGCTTCATAAAAGCAGCGCCCCGCCCCTTGCCCTCTCCAGCTTTTTATGGTATTCTGAACCCACGATGAAGGAACAGGGAGGCGATGACGGTGAAGATCGGCGACGTGGAGCTGTCCGGCGGGCTGGCGCTGGCTCCCATGGCGGGGGTGACAGACCGGGCCTTCCGGGTGATCTGCCGGGAGCTGGGGGCGGATTATACCGTCACCGAGATGGTCAGCGCCAAGGCCCTGTGCTACCAGGACAAAAAGACGATCCCACTCATGACCCTGGATCCGTTGGAGCGGCCTGCGGCGGTGCAGATCTTCGGCAGCGACCCGGTCTGCATCCGGGAGGCGGCGGCAAAGGTGGCGGAGCTGGCAGACCCGGCGATCATCGACGTGAACATGGGCTGTCCGGTGCACAAGATCGTCTCCGGCGGAGACGGCTCCGCCCTGATGCGTGACCCGGAGCTGGCCTGTCGGGTGGCGGAGGCCGCCGTTCAGGGAGCGGGGCGACCGGTGACGGTGAAGTTCCGCAAGGGCTGGGACGCATACCATGTGAATGCGGTGGAGTTTGCCCGGATGCTGGAGTCGGCGGGAGTTTCCGGCCTGACCGTCCACGGCAGGACACGCACCCAGATGTACGCCGGACGGGCGGACTGGGACATCATCCGCCAGGTGAAGGAGGCGGTCTCCATCCCCGTCTTTGCCAACGGGGACGTCTTTACCCCTCAGGCGGCGGCGGACATCCTGGCAGTCACCGGGGCAGACGGTATCATGATCGGCCGGGGGGCCTGTGGCGATCCCTGGCTGTTTCAGCGGGTGAAGGCATATCTGGCGGGTGAGCCGATCCCTCCCATGCCCACGGTGGAGGAGCGGTGCGACACCGCCCTGCGCCAGTTCCGCCTGGCCTGCCGGTGGAAGGGAGAGCACATCGCCTGTCTGGAGGCGAGAAAGAGCTACGCCTGGTATCTCAAGGGGGTACGCAACGGGGTGAAATGGAAGACGAAGCTCTCCCAGCTCTCCTCCATGGAGCAGGTGGAGGAAATCACCCGCCAGATCAAGGCCGATCTGGGGACGGGGGAGAAAAAAGAGGAAGAAATGTCTTGACAACCGGGCCGGACATGGGTATAATAGTCAACGTCGATTTGGACGATTAGCTCAGCTGGCTAGAGCATCCGCTTGACGTGCGGAGGGTCAGCGGTTCGAATCCGTTATCGTCCATAGGAAAAGCACCTGCAATAGCAGGTGCTTTTATTTTATATAGGAAAATATGTCAAGCGGTAAACCGCTTGCAGTGGGTCGGGCCAGCGGTTCGAATCCGTTATCGTCCATAGGAAAAGCACCTGCAATAGCAGGTGCTTTTATTTTATGCAGGAAAATATGTCAAGCGGTGAACCGTTTGCAGTGGGTTGGGTCAGCGGTTCAAATTTACGAGGACAGGCACTCATATCCTCTGTGTTAGGCAGAGGGCTTTCCCCAGTCCGTACCATATTTTTTGGTTTCGCTGAGATTCAATATTGAGGTGCATCCACCCATACGACCATAGGTTCCGAATCGTTTTCCGCACATATCCAGAAATTCATCTGCGATGTCGATGAATTCCTTCGGAAGATATTCCATTGCACGGGTCTTGATGTTCTGCATCGACGGGTCAAGACGATCCGTGACCCAATTGATGTAACCGGCATAATAGATCCAGGCGATCGACCCGGTTATGGCTCCGGTGGTGTCGCAATCTCCGCCAATGGAAATCACATTTCGGATGGCATCCTCGAAATTCTCAGATTCCAGGAATGCGACAATCGCCTGAGGAACCGATCCCTGGCAGGAGCCGTCAAAGCTGTAGCTGTCTCTGATGGAATCCAGGGTAAAATCCAGGTCGTAATAATGCTCGCTCAGATACTGTTTGATCTCTGCCTTGCTTTTTCCGCACTTTGCCAGGAAGATTGCCGCACTGACGGCCTCCGCCCCCTTTACCCCTTCCGGATGATTATGCGTGATACACGCACTGGCACGGGCCAGGGCCAGCGCCTCCTCCATTGTGACCGCCGCCAGTCCACAGGGAGAGACACGCATTGCGGACCCATTGCCATAGCTGCCATAAGGCTTTGGGTTCCGCTGACGGAGCCAGTTGGCGAACATTCCCCCATAGGCGCCTGTGGGGTCAGGATACCTTTTGCCAAAATCCTGCATTACCTCGACGAGAAATTCCTGGAAACCCTTTCCCTCTCCGCTTTTTTCATATTGTTCCTGGCGGCTGAGCATAATTGCCCTGGCGACGGCAACCGTCATGATCGTGTCGTCTGTGTAATCGCAGTCCTTTGAAAAAAGGGGAAACTCCTTGGTCTTAATGTTATTAAACTCATATTTTGAGCCCACGATGTCGCCAATAAATGCACCGTACATGTATTTGTCCTCCTTTGTATACATTTGCACACATTCTCGTCCCCATTATACAGAACCCCCATACCCTTTTCAATACCCTGTTGAGGAAAAACAGATTTTAAACACACCCGTGAATCAGATAAGGGAGCGTTGCGGAGCAAAAACCGCAGTACTCCCGTTTTCGTTGTCAGGCGGGAAACCGCTTGCGGCAGGACGGGCTGCCGGGCGCGGGCAGGAGCAGAGATTTGACGGGTGCTGCAAAATCATGTATAATAAAAAACAGGAAAGGGAGTGGGTAGAGAGATGCTCAATATTGCTGTTTGTGACGACAACCCGGCGGCCCTGCAGGAAATGGAGTCTCTGTTGAAACGGGACGACCGGGTGGAGACGATCATGCTCTATGAAGAACCGGAGGCGCTGTGCGCCGATGTGCGCAGAGAGTGGAGCCGGTTTGATGCGGTGCTGATGGACATAGAGCTTGGCGAGGACAAGACGAGCTTTCCCTATGTGCAGGCCATTTCCAACGTCGCACCGGAGCTTCCGGTGATTTATGTCACCGGGTACAACGATCGTTATGCGCAGCTGGTCTTTCTGACCGATACAGCTCCGGCAGGCTATATCACGAAGCCGGTCAGCGAGTCGATCCTGCGCCAGTATCTCGACCGGCTCGTGGACAAAAGCAGGGTGGCGCCTGCCCTCACCTTTTCCCAACGGGGAAAGGAGCTTTCCGTCTCTCCCGAACAGATTTTATATCTGGAAAGCAGGAACCACGCTGTCGTCATCCGTACAGGGGACGGAGAATTTCTGGTCTATGAGAAGCTGTCCACCCTTTCTGACCGGCTGCCCACCTTTTTCATCCAGTGCCACAAGAGCTTTATCGTCAACATGAAGAAGATCGCCCGGCTGGACACTGGAAGGGCGATCTTGTCCGACCGTTCCGTCATACCCATCAGCAAAAGCCGTCAGCAGGAGACCAGGAGGGCCTTTCTCCAGTATGTATGGCAGACCCTGTGACGACAGGGTGAGCTACAAGATTTGCTGCCATCCTCCCTCTTTCAGGCGCAGGTCACATTTGAATTCCAAAACACAGCCCCCCGCCTTTGTCAGACAAAAGCGGGGGGCTGTGTGCAGTGCTGTCTCAGTTCAGGTAGTCGCCGGGAGCGTAGCTGTTGTACTGGCGGCGGAGCACCAGCACCGGGGTACCGTCCTCCAGCTGGTACTGCTGGTCGATACGATAGGCTGTCCCGGTCTCCTCCAGGCGTTTCAGGTAGCGATCCCGTTCCAGCAGGGCCATCCGGGTGGCCTCCTCCTGACCCAGCTTTTCGTTGCGCTCGAAGTGTACCGTCTGAGACAGACAGGCAAATTTGATCCGTTTCATTTTTATGATCCTCCATCAGCGTTGGGGCAGTGGTCTCCCGACAGAGAGGGCCTTTCCCCTGTTTCCTGTATTTTATCACATTGAAATCGGAAAATGAAAGGCCTTTTTGCGCCGTACATATACTTTTTCGTTCATTTCGCACAATAGAGAAAACCTCTTTTTGTGAAAAAAGCACAGAAACTTTCTCTTATATCCGCCCTTGGAATCTGGTATAATATCAGGTAGATTGGGTGTATTGTTGCTTGGGAAAAGGAGTTATTATGTTAACACAAGGACAACTGGTCATGCATGAGACTGCCGGTGTCTGCCGGGTGGTCGGGGAGACGAAGCTGGACGGACTGCCGGGACAGTACTATGTGCTCTGCCCCCTGTACGTCAACGACGCCACATTTTACACGCCGAAGGAGAGCCAGAAGGTAAAGATCCGTCCGGTGATGTCCCAGGAGGAGGCCCAGGAGCTGATCGGGCAGCTCCCCGATGTGCCGTCGTTGACCTTCGAAAATCTGAACGATCAAAAGCTCCGCTGCGCCGCCATCCTGAAATCGGGAGACAGCTATCAGCTGGCCAGCCTTGCCAAGACGCTGTACCTGGATCAGCTGCGCCGAAGCAAGCAGAACAAGCGCTCCGGCATCAGCGACACTACGATGCTGAAAAAGACGGAGCAGCTTCTGTTTGGAGAGCTGGCCACCGCCCTGGGGGTGCAGTATCAGGAGGTGCTTCACTATATCCAGGAGCACCTGAAATGACAAAAACAAAATAGGACTATGTCACCGCATGAATGCACCGATGCATTGATGCGGTGTTTTTTTGCCCTTGCAGCACAGACGGGGGGAGGGCAACGAACCCTTTACCGCCATCTCACCCTGTCGGGATCGGCTCCCGATGGGGAACCATTTTTCTCCCGACGGTATAGGATGGGGGGAGCGGGCCATTCTAACGGAGCCGCCGTCAGCCCGGCGTCGACCTCCGGATGGGGTCTTTCCGTCCTCTTTCGACGGTTTTCGATTTTATTCTTGTCCTTTCGTCCCCGCTTTGCTATACTGAAAGGGAAGTTCAGGGGATTTGTGCTGTGTGGAGGCAAAACATGAGCAATTTCAATCTGCCGGTGGCGCAGAGCTTTGACTGTATACCGGATCCGATTCTCTATCTGGAGAACGGCCTGGTGCAATATCGAAATCCCGCCGCCGCCCGGCTTGGCTGGCTTCCCCTGGTGGGCGAGCCGCTGCCGGAGCCGCTGGAGGCGGAGACGGACGCCGCTCTGTCCCTGACGGCAGAGGGACGGCCGTGGACGGCCCTTTCCTGGGCCTGCGGAGCGGGACGGCTGCTCCGGCTGTCTCCGGTGGAGGAGCCGACCGTTCTCCCCAACCACCGTATCCCCTTCCTGCTCCGGCAGCTGAGAGGGCCGCTGGCCGGGATGATGTCCGCTGAGGAGCTGCTCCGGACAGCCATGACGCCCGATCAGAGGCGGGAACAGGAGAAGGCGCTGAATCGATACAGCAAATCCCAGCTTCGGACGCTGCGGATGCTCCGTCTGCTGGAGCTGGCCGCCCTGCCGGAGGGAGAAGCGCCTGTTGATTTCATGCCCCAGGTGATGGATCTGACGGGCCTGTGCCGCTGGTGTCTCCATGAGGTGGAGGGGCTGGTTCGCATGGCCGGTTGCGAGATCAGCCTGAAGATCCCCCGGCGGACGGTGTACGCCAAATGCGACGACCAGCTGTTTCTCTACCTGGTCTGTCAGCTGGTGAGCAACGCTCTCCGGGCCACAGGGAGGGGCGGACAGATCCTCCTCCGGCTGGAGCTCCGCCGTCAATGGGCCTATCTCTCTGTAGAGGACGATGGCCCCGGTCTGACCCGGGAGAAGCTGTCCCTTCTGTTTGACCCGGCAAAGGGGGGAGATACCCTGAAGGATGCGGGGGAGGGACTGAGCCTGGGGATCTCCGTCTGCCGGAAGATCGCCGGATACCACGGCGGCTCCATGATGGTGAGCAGTCTACCGGAACGGGGTGTTCGGGCCACCTTCTCCCTTCCCTTGCACCAGCCCGGCTCGGCCATAGAGTGCGAGACGCCCCGGCAGATCGACACCACCAACGGCTTCGGCATCGCCCTGCGGGAGCTGAGCGACGTGCTGCCGGAGGAGTGCTTCCGTCCGGAGGAGATGGAGTGAGAGGGAAGGGGAAAAATTCCCGGTCAGACCCCTTGATAATTCCCGGAAATCATAGTAGAATAGACTAGCCTTGTAAAGGTCAAGACGGCTCACGGAAAGCCGCACCTGTCAGGGAGGGAGCTTCCCTTCCGGCCTTTGCTATGTTGTCTGAAGCGGCATTCGGTGTTGACAGCCGGTCCTGCGCAATGTCAGCCCGTGAACCATGTCAGGCGGGGAACCGAGCAGCATTAAGCGGAACCTGGTGTGTGCCGCAGACCGCCGGCTCGAGCTGTTTGCCGCTTCAGAGAGCAGAGCAGAGGGTGTGCGGCCCTCCGTGAGTCTTTTTTGTTTATCGGAAAGGGGAGTGACCCTGCTATGTATCAAGCCCTGTATCGAAAATGGCGGCCCCAGCGATTTGAGGACGTGGTGGGCCAGTCCCACATCACCCAGACCCTGCGCACCCAGGTGGAGACGGGGCGGCTGTCCCACGCCTATCTGTTCACCGGCACCCGGGGCACGGGAAAGACCACCTGCGCCAAGATCCTGGCCAAGGCGGTCAACTGCGAGCATCCCGTCCACGGGGATCCCTGCAATCAGTGCGCCGCCTGTCGGGGCATCGACGACGGCTCCATCCTGGACGTGGTGGAGCTGGACGCCGCCTCCAACAACGGCGTGGATCAGGTGCGGGCCTTTCGGGACGAGGCGGTGTACTCTCCCGCCGCCGTGAAAAAGCGGGTCTATATCGTGGACGAGGTTCACATGCTCACCACCGCCGCCTTCAACGCCCTGTTGAAAATCCTGGAGGAGCCGCCGGAGCACCTGATGTTCATTCTGGCCACCACCGAGCTGCACAAGGTGCCCGCTACCATTCTCTCCCGGTGCCAGCGGTTCTCCTTTCAGCGCATCACCGCCCCGGACATCCAGGGACGGCTCTCCTATGTGGCCCGGGAGGAGGGCATTCAGCTCACCGACGACGGTGCCGCTCTGCTGGCACGACTGGCGGACGGGGCCCTGCGGGACGGGCTCTCCCTCTTAGACCAGTGCGCCGCCGTGGGCGGCGTGGTGGACAGGGACGCCGTGCTGGACGCCCTGGGCCTGGCTGGGAATCTCCGCACCGCCCACCTGATGAACCATATCCGTCGGGGCAACACCGCCCAGGCGCTGACCGAGCTGGGCGACCTGTACGCCGCAGGAAAGGGCGTTCCCGCCGTCCTCTCTGAGCTGTCCGCCCTGGTGCGGGATCTGCTCATCCAAAAGACCGCTCCCAAGGGTGGGGCTGGGCTCATGAACGGGGGCTACGACGAGGAGACGCTGAACACCCTGGGCAAGGGACTGTCCCCTCAACGGCTCATCCAGATGCTCCGACTGCTCCAGGACACCCAGGCGGGGCTGCGCACCAGCGCCAACCAGCGTACCGACGCAGAGCTGTGCCTCATTCGCCTGTGCGACGAGACGCTGGACACCTCCAATGAGGGATTGTCCGCCCGGATTGCCCGGCTGGAGGCGGCATTGGCGGGAGGCATCGCCCCCCAGCCCGCCCCGGCAGAGCAGACGGCGGAGACAGCTCCCCGGCAGGCATCTCCTGTCCCGGAGCCCACTGACCTTCCTCCCTGGGAGACGGAACCGACGCCGACCCCGGAGCCGGTGCGCCGGGCGC
>JAJPWY010000020.1:39672-45182 GCA_021205725.1 Clostridiales bacterium | reverse complement strand
CTGGTCTGCACCACCATCATCG
The DNA here is from genome assembly GCA_021205725.1 of Clostridiales bacterium. Lineage (GTDB taxonomy): Bacteria > Bacillota > Clostridia > Oscillospirales > Oscillospiraceae > Onthomonas. The sequence goes on along the minus strand of JAJPWY010000020.1, from coordinate 45,160 downwards.
AGACGGGCATCGACATCCCCAACGTGAACACCCTCATCATCGAGGATGCCGACCGGATGGGCCTGGCCCAGCTCCACCAGATAAGGGGCCGGGTGGGCCGCTCCAGCCGACGGGCCTTCGCCTACCTCACCTACCGACGGGGGAAAATTCTCTCCGACGTGGCGGCCAAGCGGCTGTCCGCCGTGCGGGAGTTTGCCGAGTTCGGGGCGGGCTTTAAGATCGCCATGCGGGATCTGGAGATACGGGGGGCGGGCAACCTCCTGGGGGCGGAGCAGTCCGGCTTTATGATGTCGGTGGGCTATGATATGTACCTCAAGCTGCTGGAGGAGGCCGTCCTGGAGGAGCGGGGGGAGAATCCCACCCGCACCGAGGAGGTCACCGCCGACCTCACCGTCTCCGCCAATATCCCCGAGTCCTACATCTCCTCCACCGAGGAGCGGATGGACTTCTATCGCCGCATCGCCCGCATCCGCACGGAGGCGGACGCCGACGATATGGTGGATGAGCTCATCGACCGCTATGGCGAGCCGCCCAGGGCGGTGAACAACCTGATTTCCGTGGCCCTGCTCCGGGCCGCCGCCGCCGAGGTGGGCTTTACCGACGTGAGCCAGAAGGGGAACGTGGTCAGCTTCACCCTCCGGGAGGCGGACCTTCCCGGGGTGGCCCGGCTGTGCGCCATCCCCATCTTCAAGGGGAGACTGCTGTTCTCCCCGGGGGAGCGGATCGTCCTCTCCCTGCGCCTGCGGCCGGAGGAGAACGCCCTGGCCTGGTCTCAGCGTCTGGTGAAGGAGTACGCCAGGGTGCGGGAAAAGGCAAAAAACGCAGATTGACAAAACGCCGACGTTCGGAGCGACTGATGCCCGGGACGCCGGCGTTTTCAAATGCACTTGAGATATGCCCTCATGTGTGTTTTTCCACAGAAAAAACGGATGTCATTTCCAATTTTTGATGAAATTAGCGGGTAAAACCTTTCTTTTCTCCTCTGGAAAAGTGTGCTATACTATCAGGCTGAACGCTATCAGGGCAAGCCGGGAAGCAAAGCATCTGACCAGTCGCGGCTTGTCCCAACTATGGGAGGAATGAATGATATGGTTTCCGTTTTGCTGTCACTCTCTGTTGCTACGCTGGCAGGATTGCTTATGACCCGGGTGTTTAAGCCCCTGAAGCTGCCCTCTGTCACTGCATACCTGATCGCCGGCGTGCTCATCGGCCCTTACTGCCTGGGCCGCCTGGGTATCCCCGGGCTGGGCTTTCCCACCATGGACAGTGTGGAGGAGCTGAGCGTGATCTCCGACGTTGCCCTGGGCTTTATCGCCTTTTCCATCGGCAACGAGTTCCGCCTGTCCCAGCTGAAAAAGACCGGGAAGCAGGCCTTTGTCATCGGCATCGTCCAGGCGCTGACGGCGGCCCTGTTCGTGGACGCCGCTCTGCTGGCCATCAGCTTCGCCACTGACGGGGCGCTGACGCCCGCTCAGGCCATCACCCTGGGGGCCATCGCCACCGCCACGGCACCGGCTGCCACGCTGATGGTGGTGCGGCAGTACAAGGCGAAGGGCCCGCTGGTAGACCTGCTGTTGCCCATCGTAGCCCTGGACGATGCCGTTGGTCTGGTGGTGTTTGCGGTGAGCTTCGGCGTCGCCCGTGGACTGGTGACCGGAACGGTGGATCTCATCTCCATCATCGTCAACCCTCTGCTGGAGATCGTCCTGTCCCTGGTTCTGGGAGCCGTCATGGGCTGGCTGCTCACCCAGATCGAGAAGCTGTTCAACTCAAACACAAACCGCCTGAATATGTCCATCGCCTTTGTGCTGCTGACCACGGCTCTTTCCATGCTGGAGTTCCAGGTCGGCCCGGTGACCATTGGCTTCTCGTCCTTGCTGGTCTGCATGATGCTGGGCACCGTCTTCTGCAACCTCTGCCCTCTGTCCGGGGAGATCATGAGCAAGACGGACGGCTGGACCAGCCCGCTCTTTGCCGCCTTCTTTGTCATCTCTGGCGCTGAGCTGGAGCTGAGTGTATTCACCGACATCACCATCGTGCTCATTGGCCTGGTGTACATCATCACCCGTTCTGCGGGCAAGTATCTGGGGGCGTTCTTCTCCGCCAAGGGCACCCACTGCAGCGACACCATCTGCAAGTACCTGGGCATCACCCTGTTGCCCCAGGCGGGGGTCGCCCTGGGTATGTGCGTGACCGCCCAGCAGCTGGGGGAGCAGGGCGGCCTGATCCGCAACATCACCCTCTTTGCCGTGCTAATCTATGAGCTGGTGGGCCCGCTGCTGACCAAGGAGTCCCTGAAAAAGGCCGGCGAGATCCAGCCCATGAGCGACGAGGTGAAGAACCGCCGTCAGGCCAAGCTGGAGGCGGCAAAGAATACCCCCTATGAACGGTACAAAAAGCCCTGACCCTGTCCCCGGCTCGCTGATTGGCAGAGCTTAGCGTGGTGTGGCTTTGAACGGCTGCATTGACCATATTACCCCTTGTAATTTTCCCTCAGACCCGCTATAATAAGGTTTAATGGATAGAATGTCTACCCGCCAGCAAATTACTGGGAGGTTTTAACCGATGGGAAAGCGCACCCGTATGCCGAGTCATGAGTCTAATCTGCTGCTGACCTCCGGTCTCATCCTGCTGATTTCACTGATTTTGGCTGCTATGGCCTATTTCTGCTTTACACTGGAGATTTTAGATCCTCCCGGCGCCAGCGATGCCCCCGGCAGAACCGGTTCCTCCGGCGGCGGCACCGGCGTAGCCAGCGCAGACGGCAGCTCGGCGGAGGAGAGCGACGACACAGACAGCTCCGGGGAGCTGGAGAACATTGGCGACCTGATTTTCCCTGGATTTGTGGACTTCAGCATCGGCGACGGCCAGGACTCCGTCCAGCTTACCAACGATGCCAGCAACCAGGCGGTCTTTACCTTCACTATCTCCGACTCTGACGGTCAGGTGCTCTACACCGCAACCGTTCAGCCGGGAGAGAGTGATGAGTGGACGGTTACGGACGTTTACGACCCGGGAACGGGTGAATATGAGATCACCGTTCGCATCGACGCTGTTAGCGCCTCCGGCGACATTACCTATAACGGCATCACCACCAGCTTTACGGTGGATATGGGATAAGTCCGAAAAATCTTGACAGGCCGTCGGATATTCCGGCGGCCTGTTTCAACGCAGGGGGAGATTTGATTATGTCACTGAATGTTGAAAACTGGAAAAACGACCCTTTCAGCGGTCTGACCGCCTGCCGGAACCTCCTGGAGCTTCCGACACTTGCCTCCCTGGAGCGGATGTTTCGTGACCTTCGGCGAGAGCGCCCCGGCTGGGCAGCGCATTACTGTGAGGCGTTTTACGCCCTGACTGCAGAGGGCTATGACGATCTGGGGCAGTATCTGGAGGATCATATCCGCTATGACGAATCTCCGGTGGCTCTGTCCGCTGCCAAGGGGATGCTGAGCCCGGTCATCGCCGCCGCTGCCCGGCGGGATGTAGATTTGCTCAACGAGCTGTTGGCCCTCCCATGGGAGGAGCTGTGTCAGGAGGGGGGACTGCCCCAGTGGAGCTGCACGCCTCTGCCGTCCTTTGACGTATTCCGGCAGTTCTACGAGGAAAACGGCTGCGGGAAGTTCGCCCGGTATCGGGCCTTTGTCTGGCAGGACGGGGAGCTCATCCCGGTGGAGCGGCCGGATTGTCTCCCCACTGAGGAGATGCTGGGCTATCAGCGCCAGAGAGACCAGGTGGCCGCCAATACCCGGGCGCTGCTCTCCGGTCGGCGGGTGAACAATATGCTGCTCTACGGAGCCAGCGGCACCGGGAAATCCGCCACCGTCAAGGCTCTGCTGGGGATGGAGGGGATGGAAAACCTCCGGCTCATCGAGGTGGACAAGACTGATCTGGGAGGCATCCCTCAGCTGGTGCGGCTGCTGGGTCACCAGCCCCAGAAGTTCATCCTCTTTATCGACGATCTGGCCTTTGAGAAGGATGACCACAACTACTCTGTCCTCAAGACCATTCTGGAGGGAGGCGTGGAGCCTCGCCCGGACAATGTGGCGGTCTATGCCACCACCAACCGCCGCCACCTGGTTCGGGAGACCTTCTCCGACCGGCTGGGGGATGAGGTGGACGCCAGCGAGACCATCCAGGAAAAGACCTCCCTCTCTGAGCGATTCGGCCTCCGGGTGCTGTTCCAGGAGCTGACCAAGGCCCAATTTCTCAACCTCATCCGTCAGCTGGCGGCTCTCCGGGGCATCACCATGGAGGAGGAGCAGCTCATGGCCCTGGCCGTCCGTTGGGATGTGCGCAACCCCAACCGAACTCCCCGCTCTGCGGTGCAGTTCCTCGACAGCCTGGCTACCCTGTAATACACGACACAAAATGCGCCCGGCATCCGGTTCGGATGTCCGGGCGCTCAGTGTATTTACACCGGCAAATAGGTCAGCAGCAGTCCGCCCAGCACCAGACTGGCGGCGTTGGCAGTGAGGGCGCACCCCATGGCACGGCCCCGCCCCTTCTCCTTCAGCAGTGCGCCAAAGGCGACCGTCTCGGCGGCAAAGACCAGCACCTCTCCAAAGACGTAGAGGAACCACCAGTAACCGGAGGTGGTCAGGGTGGAGAAGGAGCCGGTGATCGCCCAGTTGAGCAGGAGCTGGGTCGCCAGGTTGACTCCCAGAAACACCAGCCAGCTCCGCTGCGCCCGGAAACCGAACAGGAAAAACACGACTCCCTCGATGACAAGGGTAGAGAGCACCCGCAGGGCCACCAGCAACGGCGTCCGCCAGGCGGGAGCGTCGTCGGTCAGGGTCTGACCGGCAATATCCAGAGTGAGCAGGTTGTTGTAATACTGGTCTGACAGATCTGGCAGGGCCAGGGTGAAGCTGGTTCCTCCATAGGAGACGCTTAGAGCGGCCCCCTCGGCGCTGGCACTCTGTTCGCTGTCGTCCTGCCAGTAGTAGAAGCGGTAGTAGCTCTCCCACGCACGGTCGTCTCTCGTCAGCTCCAGCGGCTCCTGGCTCTCGTTGTCCGGCGAGACCAGAGTGATGGTCAGACCCTCCGGCGGGTCGATCACCAGTACGGTGAAGCAGGGCGGCTCCGCCGAGTTCCCCCAGGCGGGCAGAGCCAGCAGCGGCGCCAGCAGCGCCAGGGATACCAGAAACAGGGACAGTCGGTTCCTTTTGCTTGCGTTCATCACAGCGACCTCCTCTCAGGTATACAGGTTTCCGTTGCCTTTCTGATTTTGATTATATCAGACCCATCCAGCCGCTGCAAGGGACTGTACCGGATTGTAAGAATGTTTCATATTTCTGCTCGACTGAGGTGCAGACGGTGACAAGTTTTGACACGGGGTAACAGCTGCCAAAAAAGGCCGGGCCGCTGCGGAATCGTACCGCCGCGGCCCCGGGGGACAGCGGGAAAGCCCTGCCGTTTTGGGCATTGGGCCAATGATGGGGGGGGCGGTGGTGGGTGCCGTGGCCGGCCCCCAGCGGGGCGGGAG
>JAJPWY010000020.1:0-39662 GCA_021205725.1 Clostridiales bacterium | reverse complement strand
ATTATTTCCGCTCCAGTGGGTCCCCGCCGTTTCAAATTTTACAAGGTGGTAACCTGCCCCAAAAAACGGCGGGCCGGGTCGGAAAACTACCCCCCGCGGCCCGGTCTGACTGCCTTACAGCAGTCCGTTTTTCTCCTTGAGCACATTGATGGGGGTGACGATGATCTGTCCCTTGCCCTCCAGCATGCTGTCCGGAAGGAAGAGGCGTTCGCTGGTGTCCAGCCCTTCAAAGGTGAAGCCCAGCAGCTCGTTGATCTCCCGCTCCGGCCACTCGGCGGCGGCGGAGTAGATGGGGGCAATGGAGGGGACGGTGTCCTCTCCCACCACCTCATAGCAGGCCAGCTCCGCACCCAGGGAGTAGTCGTAGCTGATGACCGGCCTGCCCTCCTTGTCCAGATGGCCATGGATCATAACAAGCGTCCGGCCCTCGTCCCGCATTTTCTGAGCCGTGGGAACGATCTCGTCCTTTGTGATGGAAATTTTCGTATTCGTCTGCATCAAAAAACACCGCCTTTAGCATATTCTGGGGAGCTGTGCGCCGGTGAGCATGGAGAGCACCCGGCCGCCGCCCAGGAAGGTATTCAAAATCACTTTGCCGGGGGCACGGGAGGTCACCCGGCCGATTCGTGCCGCCTGTTCGCCGCCGGGGGTGGAGCGCAGGGCCTCCAGCACCGCCTCCGACCGTTCGGCATCCACCACTGCCAGCAGTTTGCCCTCGTTGGCACAGTACAACGGCTCCAGCCCCAGCAGGCCGCAGGCGGCCGCTGTAGAGGCGTTGATGGGGAGTGCGTCCTCGTCCAGCTCAATGGAGAAGGGGCGGTTCTGGGCAAACTCGTTGAGCGTGGTGGCCACGCCGCCCCGGGTGGGATCCCGGAGCACCCGGACGCCGCCACACTCCAGGGCAGCCCTGGCCAGAGCATGGAGAGGACGGCAGTCGGAGGAGAGGGTGCTGCCCTCCAGCAGTCCGTTCCGTGCCATCATGACGGCGGCCCCGTGGTCGCCGATGGAACCGGAGATGATGACATCGTCTCCCACCTGTATCCCGTCCGGCGACAGGCCGGGCCAGGCCAGGGTTCCGATGCCTGCCGTGTTGATATAGAGCCCGTCTCCCTTGCCCCGCTCCACCACCTTGGTGTCGCCGGTGACGATCTCCACCCCCGCCTCCTGAGCAGTCCGGGCGATGGAGTCCACCACCCGACGGAGATCGGCTAGGGGAAAGCCCTCCTCGATGAGGAAGGACAGGCTGAGATATCGGGGGACGCCGCCGCACATGGCCAGATCGTTCACCGTGCCGCAGACGGACAGCTTTCCGATGTCCCCGCCGGGGAAGAAGATGGGGTCTACCACAAAGCTGTCGGTGGAGAATACCAGCGGCCCGGAGAGGTTCAGGGTCGCCCCGTCTCCCAGGGCGCTGAGTGCGTCGTTGTGAAAAGCGGGAAGCAACAGCTCCTCGATGAGCTGGGCGGTACGTTTTCCGCCGCTGCCGTGATCCAGCGTGATAATATCCTGATTCATAGGCATTCCTCCACCCCTCCGTACTTGTAAGTCGCCGCACAGGCCCCTTCGCTGGAGACCATACACGGGCCCACGGGATGCTCCGGCTGACAACGCTTTCCGAAAAGGGGACAGTCCGTCGGGGAAAGCTGTCCGCAGATGATCTGTCCGCACCGGCAGCCGGGCAGCTCAGACCGGGAAGCGGGGGAGAAGGAGAAGCGCCGGGCGGCATCATAGTCCTGAAACTCCCGCCGCAGCCGTAGACCGCTGGCCGGGATAGTTCCCAGCCCCCGCCAGAGATCGTCCGACGGCTCCAGCACCTGGGCCATCAGCGCCTGGGCCGCCTGGTTTCCCTGTGGGGAGACGGCCCGGGTGTATTCGTTCTCCAATGTCGGCGCACCGTCCCGGATTTGGCAGAGCAGCTTGTACAGGGAGACCAGCAGATCCCCTGCCTCAAACCCGGAGACCACGGCGGGGAGGCCGTATTCCTCCGGCAAAAACCGGAAGGCCTCCGCACCTGCGATGGTGGCCACGTGTCCGGGACAGAGAAATCCGTCCACCCGGAATCCCGGCTGGGCAATGAGGGCCCGGAGGGCGGGAGGCGTCTGCTTCAGCAGACAGAGCAGGGAGAAGTTGCCCAGCCCTCGCCGCTTTGCCTCCAGCACTGCCAGGGCCGTGCCGGGGGCGGTGGTCTCAAAGCCCACCCCCAGAAAGACCACCTGCCGCTCCGGGTTTTCCCGGGCAATATCCAGACTGTCCATGGGGGAATAGACCCACCGGACATCTGCCCCCAGAGCCTTGCGCCGTTGCAGACTGTCCTCCGGGTCGGAGCCGGGGACACGCATCAGGTCGCCGTAGGTGGTGAGGATGAGGCCTGGGGTTTCGCTGAGATGCAAAATTTCATCCATCACCCCGGCGGGGGTGACGCAGACCGGGCATCCCGGCCCGGAGAGCAGATGGATCCGGGGCGGGAGCAGCTGCTTCAGTCCGGCCTGAGCGATGGCCATGGTGTGGGTGCCGCAGACCTCCATCAGCCGGATCTCCGGCAGCTCCATCTCCCGGATGGCCCGGAGCAGTTGGTCAGAGCCTGGGAGACGGCGGAAATCTGCCTCAGAGAGCATCCGCAACCTCCCGGAGGGCCTGGAGATTGTCCAGGGCCTGCTGCTCGTTCAGCTTTTCAATGGCAAACCCGGCATGAGCGATGACGTAGTCTCCCGGCTGGGGGTTCTTCAGAAAGTCCACCCGGATACGACGCTGGATGCCCTCCAGCTCGCCCACGGCGTCGTTGCCGTCAATTTTGGTTAGTTTCAGTGGTACGGCAAGGCACATCAGATATGCCGCCTCCTTTTGCAGCAATCAGCGTCTGCCCCAAGGCGATGCCCTGGTCGTTGGGGGAGACGCAGGTGTGATAGTATGGTCGAAAACCGTCCGCCGTCAGAGCATCCACCACTCTGGGCAGCAGATAGCTGTTCTGGAACACGCCTCCGGAGAGGACGACCCGCTCCAGACCGGTCTCCTCCCGGGCGGCCCGACAGTGGGCCACGGCCAGAGAGACCAGGGTGTTCATAAAACGGGCGGCCAGTCGTTCAGGCGCCGTTCCTGCCTGTAATTCCTCCAGAAGCGCCGTCACCAGAGGCCGGGTATCCCACACGGTCAGCCCGTCCATACGGTAACAGGACAGGGGATAGGCTCCAGTTTCGTCTTCGGCGGCGTTGGCCTCCAGCAGAACGGCCCCCTGGCCGTCATAGGTGACGGTCTCCCGCCCGAACAGCAGGGAATAGACTCCGTCAAACAGCCGCCCCATACTGGTTGCCCTGGGACAGTTCACGTTGGCCTCCAGCATCCGGGCCAGAGGGCGGTCTGCCTCCTGCCCGGAGAGCAGCCCGGCGTCCCACAGCAGACTGAACGCCACCCGGCCAATCTCTGTGGTACACACATCCCCTCCGGGGAGAGAGATGGGCCGGATGGTGCCCCGGCGCTGAAAGCCGGTGTAATCTCCGGTGAGGCACTCCGCCCCCCAGATGGTGCCGTCCGTCCCGTAGCCGGTGCCGTCCCAGATCAGGCCGATACACGGCCCCTCCAGGCCGTTGTCCGCCATGCAAGCGGCCATGTGGGCGTGGTGATGCTGTACCAGAGTCAGAGGCAGGCCCTCCCGGCAGCTCCGCTCCCGGGCGTACTCGGTGGAGAGATAGTCCGGATGGAGGTCACAGACCAGTCGGTTCACCGCCACGCCGAACCGGGACTCAAACCGGCTGATCTGCTGGCGGTAGAAATCATAGGTCTCGTAGTTTTTCAGGTCTCCGATGTGCTGACTAAGAAAGGCGTACTGCCCCCGTGAGAGGGCAAAGCCGCCCTTTTGCTCGGCTCCGCAGGCCAGGATTCCGGTGCAGTCATACGGGAGCCGTACCGGCTCCGGGGCGTATCCACGGCTCCTGCGGAAGAACAAATCCGTTCCCCGGAACACCCGGAGAAGGGAGTCGTCACAGCGGTTGACAATGTCCCGGTCGTGGGACAAAATCCCGTCGGCCAGCGTCTCGCTGCCCTCGTCCAGCTCACAGAGGGTGGGGAGATCGGAGACGTTCATGCTGGTCATGACCAGGGTGTCGAACTGCTCCATCAGCAGATGGTGGATGGGGGTATAGGGGAGCATCACCCCCAGCTCTGCCGTCTCACTGAGACCGGAGGGAACGTCAGGCTGCTTCCGCAGCAGGACGATGGGGGCACGGGGACTGGTGAGCCGGGCGGCCTCCTGGGGGGAGACGTGACAGAACTGCTCCGCCGCCGCAACGTCCCGGCACATGAGAGCGAAGGGTCGCTCATCCCGCCGCTTTCGGCGGCGCAGCTCGGCCACCGTCTCCGGCAGGTCGCACCGACAGGCCAGGTGAAAGCCCCCCAGCCCCTTGATCGCGACGATTTTCCCAGCTTGAAGTAAAGCCGTCGCCTGCCCAATGGGGTCGTCTGTGGAAGGAGCTTCCCCCGGCAGAGAAAAGGTCAACGCAGGGCCGCAGTCCGGGCAGCAGTTTGGCTGGGCGTGATACCGGCGGCTGCGGATGTCTCCGTATTCCGCCTCACAGTCCGGGCACATGGTAAATTTCGCCATGGAGGTGGCCCGGCGGTCGTAGGGCAGCTCCCGGACGATGGTAAACCGGGGGCCGCAGTTGGTGCAGTTGAGAAAGGGATAGCGATATCGCCGGTTCTTCGGGTCACGGAGCTCCCGGAGACAGTCCGGGCAGGTGGCGATATCCGGGCTGACGAGGGCGTCCGGATGCCCCTCCCGGCGGCTCTCCCGGATGTGGAAACCGCTCTCTCCCAGGGGAGCAGGGCAGGGGGTCTCCCGGAGGACGTCGATCCGGGCCAGGGGAGGCAGCTCCTCCCGCAGTCCGGCACGAAACCTGGTGAGCGCCTCCTCAGTACCCTCTACCTCCAGCTCCACCCCAAAGACGGTATTCCGGCACCAGCCGGAGAGGTTGCATTTCAGCGCCAGACGGTGGAGAAAGGGACGAAAGCCCACCCCCTGGACGATGCCCTCGATCTCAAAATGGATGCGGGAGCGCTCAGCCATTGTCGGCCGCTGCTGCGGCAGCTTTGGCGGCGGCTTCCGCCTTGGCCTTCTTAGCCGCCTCCGCCTTGGCCTTCATCTCGGCAATCTGCTCCGGAGTCAGCTTGGGCTTGGGAGGCGGCGCCTTTTTGACAAAGGATCCGGTCACCAGAAAGTCCTCCGGCTTGGTTCCCACGATCATATAGTCATCGGTGAGGGTGATGGCGTGGCGGGCACAGAAATCAGCGCACATGGAGCAGAAGGTGCAGCTAGTCATGTCAAAGGTGAAGGTGATCTTCTGGTCGCCGTTTTCCAGCTTTTCAATGGTGCGCTCCATACATTGGGGAGCGCAGACCCGGATGCACATGCCGCAGTTGACGCACTTCTCCGGGTCATAGCTGAGACGGCCACGGTAGCCCTCGGCGGCCTTGGGCGGGTCTCCGGCGGGGAATTGCTCCGTGCTGGGCTTGTGAAACAGGTTGGATACCGCCTTTGTGAGATAGGGAAGCATTACTTGCGCATCTCCTTTCTCTTTTCCTCCAGGATCTGGGCAGCCTGAACCAGGGCGGCCATGATAGCCTCCGGCTTGGGGGTGCAGCCGCCCACGGAGACGTCCACATGGGTATATTTCTCCAGGGGGCCGTCGATGGCATAGCTGCCCTTGAACACGTTGCCGGAGCGAGGGCAGGAGCCGAGGCTCACCACCACCCGGGGCTCCGGAACCTGGGCCAGGGTGCGAACCAGCCGGTCACGGGTCTGAACGGTGATCGGGCCGCTGACCACCACGATGTCCGCCTGACGGGGGGTGCCGGTGAGCTTGAAGCCCAGCCGCTCGGCATCGTACCGGGGAGTCAGCACGCTGACCAGTTCGATGTCGCAGCCGTTGCAGGAGCCGGCGTTGATGTGGAAGATCCAGGGGCTTTTTGCCATACTGTTATCGATCAGTTTTTCAAACATAGATACCCCTCCTCAAAGCCCCAGCCAGACCAGGATCAGGCTGACGGCGGCGAGACCGGCCACCACGGTCCAATAGAATTTGAATACCTGTTCCGTCTTGAACCGGGCGCAAACCGCATGGGGCAGGCTCATGGTGATAAAGGTCAGCAGGGCGCAGACCAGAATGAAGATCACCACGTCGAAAAAGAGAATACCGGTGGTGAGGCCACCTAGGAAGAGAACGCAGAACAGGGCGGTCATAATGTACATTTTGACCATGTGGGTCAGCTTGTAAACCGCCAGGGGAGGGCCGCTGTATTCCGCCAGGGTGCCCTCGCAGATCTCTGTCTCCGCCTCGGACACGTCGAAGGGATGCATTCCCACCTCGCAGGGGATGACAAACAGCATGGCGATGGCGGCGGGAATCAGGCTCCAGTGGGTGATGAGGGGGCCGTTGGCCTCCTGATACTCCATAATGGCCTGGAGGGAGAAGGTCAGAGGCATACCGGTTCCGGCGTCATAGGACAGAGTTGCCCGGCTGACCGCCAGAATGACCAGGACGAAGGGCAGCTCATAGGAGATCATGGCCACCATCTCCCGGCTCAGGCCAACCCCGGCAAAGGGAGAGCCGGTGGCGGAGGCACCCACCATCATGCACACGCTGACCAGGGTGAGCAGGTAGAGAATGACCACCAGGTCGGCGGTACCGGAGAAGGCGGCTCTCCCCTTGACCACCGGGAGAAACAGGGAAATGGTCATCAGGGCCACAAAGCCGATTACCGGGGCGGCGAAGTAGACCGCCTTTTTGGCGTGCCGGGGGACGATGGTCTCCTTGCCGCAGCATTTCAGAAAGTCATACCAGGGCTGGAGCAGGGGAGGGCCCACCCGGCGCTGCATCCGTGCAACCCATACCCGGTCCAGACCAGCCAGGAGGATGCCCATGAGAATACAGAACAGGAGGCCAGGAAACACCAGCACATAGAACAGGTTGAGCAGTAGTTCGTTCATCGTATCCCGCCTCCTTTACAGCAGCACGATGCAGAACAGCAGGACAAAGGCAATGGCCACTGCTCCATAGAGGGCGTAGTCGTTGACGATGCCGCTGTGCCAGTCGTGCATGAAGTGGAAGTAACGCCGCCAGCTGTGCTTGAAGCCCCAGAACAGGTCGCTGCCGCCCACCTGGGAGTAGACAGCCTCCTCGCCGGAGAAGAAGGGCTCATACTTGGCGTCCAGCGGCTGGACGGTCTCGTCGGCAGAGGAGACGGGGGTGCCCTTTTGCTTGTCGTCCGGGCTGGCCAGCAGGAACACGATAGCCACGGCGCAGGTGATGCAGAACAGCAGCATCAGCCAGGAGGTGGGAGACCAGGTGCCGGTGACGGCGATGCCCTCGATGCCCGCTGCGGTGACGCCGCTGGCTGCGGCGTAGCCGGTGCCCATGGCGGCGTCGATATAGCCCACCACGTTAAAGACAGCGTTCACTGCCGGGGTGAGGAGCTTTTCCTGGATGAAGTCCGGGAAAAGGCCGGTGAGGATGCAGAGGATGGCCAGCACCCACATGGGGAGGCGCATGGTCAGGGGAACCTCCTTTACGTCCTTGTACTCCTCCGGAAGCTGGCCGAAGAAGACGCTCTGAGCAACCTTGATGAAGGAGGCCAGGGTCAGGACGCTGGTGATGAGGGCGACCACACAGATAAAGATGAAGTAGAAATTGCTGGTGGTGACGCCGTGGAGGAAGGCCGCCTGGTAGATCATCCACTTGGAGGCAAAGCCGTTAAAGGGCGGCAGACCGCTGATGGAGGCCGCACCGATGAGAAACAGCAGACAGGTCTTGGGCATCCGCTTGCCCAGACCGCCCAGACGGTTCAGATCCAGGCTCCCGGTCTGGTGCTGAACAGCGCCGGCGGTGAGAAAGAGCAGGCCCTTGAAGATGGTGTGGTTCATGGCGTGGTACAGTCCTGCGCCCACTCCCAGGATGGAGCCCAGGCCCACAGCAGTGATGACATACCCCACCTGAGAGATGGAGTGGAAGGCCAGCAGCCGCTTGAAGTTGTGCTGGTTAAAGGCCATGGTGACGCAGACGAACATACTGATCGCCCCGAATCCGGTGACCAGATACTGGACGATGGGCTGGTCATAGTTCTGATAGAGCACATAGACCAGACGGATGATGCCGTAGACGCCGCACTTGGTCAGCACGCCGGAGATCATCAGGGAGATGGAGGCGGGAGCGACTGCGTGGGCGTCCGCCGCCAGGGGTTGGAAGGGGAACAGGAACGCCTTGCTGCCAAAGCCGATGAACAGGAAGGCAAAGGCGGCGATGGTCACCGGGTTGGTGCCCTGGCTGGAGAGCAGGGCGGAGACCTGGGCCAGGTTCAGGGTGTGGAGCTGGGAGTAGAGCATAGCGACGCCCAGCAGCACGCAGGTGGAGCCAAGAGAGCCCACCGCCAGATACTTGAATGCGCCTTCCAATGCGCCCTCGTAGGTGTTGCGGAAGGCGGTGAGGGCCACGGCGGTAAAGGTCATGATCTCTATCATGACGAAGATATTGAACAGGTCTCCGGAGAGCACCAGACCCAGCACCGAGCCGGAGAGCATAAGGAACAGGGTGTAGTAGTTCACCAGGCTGTCGTCATGGTTCATGTAGGTGAAGGAGTACAGCCCGGAGACAAAGACCGCAACAGTGACGATCAGGCCGAAGAACAGGCTCAGCGCGTCCACCTCCAGGCAGATGCCGATGGTCCAGTCTGCCTCCGGAGCCCAGTTGCCCAGCCAGTAGACGATGGTCTCTCCGTCGATGAAAACGGTGGGGATGAGGCAGAGCATCATGACCAGGGGGACGGTGACGGCGATGGTCACCACCACATTGCGTACCACCACATTACGGCGGCCCACCAGGGAGACGATGAAGGCGCACACGAACAGGGTCATAATGGCAAGAATCGGGAAGTTTTCCATCAGCCGTTCAACCTCCTGATCTTACGGGTATCCAGCGTGCCGTACTGCTCATGAATCATAATGACCAGGCACAGACTCATGGCAGTGGTGCAGGCGCCGATGACGATAGAGGTCAGGGTCAGGGCCTGGGGCACCGGGTCTACGAAAAAGCTGGACTGGGTCAGCTCCTCCAGGTTGAAGATGGGAGCTGTGCCGCCGTCGTTAAAGCCTACCGAGACGATGAGCAGATTGGCTCCATAGTCCACCAGGCCGATACCGATGACGGTCTTGATGAGGTTGTGCTTCACCACCATGCAGTAAATGCCCAGTACGATCAGGGCAAAGGCCCCGATATAGTTCACAATCATCATTTGGAGATATCCTCCTTTCCGTCAGAGGGCGTATCGTCGCCCTCCTCCGCCGGATCCAGAGTGCCCAGCATGAGGATGAGCAGGCAGGTGATGCCCGCCATGACGTGGTAGCCCACGGCGTCGTTCATCAGGATGCTGGTCTCCATCTCAAATCCGGCAAAGACGAAGTTGAAGCAGAAGTTCAGCCCGGTAAAGACGCCCAGCAGGGCGATGACCACGTACATGATCTCCGCAATCGTCTCACTGCTGTGGAGCAGCCGGGAGCTGAACGAGTCCTTCACCTGACTGCCGCCATGGCCCAGGAAAACCAGCAGGATAGCGCTGGCAATGAGCACGCCGCCCTGGAAGCCACCGCCGGGGCTGGAGCTGCCGTGGAATACCACGTAGCAGCCAAACATACAGGCCAGAGGCAGGAACACATCCGCCGCACAGCGGACGATTACATCCTTCCGGCGAATCTTCGGCTTGTTGGAATCCGTTTTCATTCGCTCTCCTCCTCCTTTTCTGTCTCAACTTCTGTCTCAACGTCGTTCTCCGGCACATCCGCCGGGACTGCCTTCTTTGCCGCCTTACGGAGAATGACCAGACAGCCCGCAATGGCGGCGATGAGGATAAAGCTCTCGCCCATGGTATCGTAACCGCGGAAGTTAAAGACGACGCTGAATACCACGTTGAGCGCAGTGGTCTTGTCCAAATTCTCATTGACGATGATGGCGGCTACACCGTCGGCGTCCGAGTTGTCATAGGACTCCGGATCCTCATAGAGAGCCAACAGGTCGGTATTCGACCCATCGTAGGTGGGCTCGCTGGTGCCCATGAGCACCGCCATATAGACGCCGCACACCATGAGAACGGCCAGGCTGGCGGCGAGCAGGATCTTTTTCAGCTTCATTTTCGATCCTCCTTGTGGGCGTTGACCTTGCGCAGGGCGATGATAAACAGGATGGTGGACAGCACTGCCCCCACACTGGCCTCTGCGATGGCCACGTCAGGAGCCTGGAGCAGGATGAACTCCAGGGAGATAAAGGAGCCGGTGGCGGCCAGGGCAATCACCGAGTCCACCATTCGGACGGCGTGGACAGCCACGGCAGCGGCGGCCACAGCGCCCACGATGGCGAGGGTGTTGAGGATAAATACGAGCACTCCGTTCATTCCACCTCATCCTCCTTATAATCGTCCATCACCAGTTCCTTGGCAGGCTTGATGCCCATTTTGTAGGCGGCCTTGCACAGGGCATGGTTGGAGACGGGGTTGGTGCCCATAATGAGCACCAGGATCAGTCCCAGCTTGACGTAGGCGATGACCTCGCTGCCGTCCACGATTGCATAGACAATCCCTGCCAGCACCACCGCAATGGTTCCCAGGGTGGCGATGCAGGTGGAGGCCTGGAGACGGCCGAACACGTCGGGCATACGGATGTACCCCAGTGTGCCTACAATCAGGAAAAACAGCCCGATGGCCAGGAGAATGTCCACAATGATTCTGACAGCCATTAAATCCTCCCCTCCAGATAGCGGGCCACGAAAACCGTGCCCACAAAGCCAAGCAGCGCCACCACCAGGGCGATGTCCATGTAGATGGCCCGGCCGGAATACAGGGAGTAGAGCGCCAGAGCCAGAGCGGACATCAGATCCAGACTGTCAGCGGCGCACATCCGGTCAGCGGCGGTGGGGCCCTTGAAAATGCGGTAGAGCAGGAACAGATCCAGTATCACGCAGACAATCGCCGCAATCAAGAATTCAATCATTTCCAAATCCTCCCGATCCAACGCTCCATCCGGCCCTTGATGACCTCGCCGGCCTTTTCCCGGTCGGTCTCGGTCACATCGATCCAGTGAACGTAGTAGTAGTTATTGCCCTCCTCGTCCTCGGCCACGTCCATGGTGATGGTGCCGGGAGTGAGGGTGATGCTGTTGCTCACCATGGCCTGTCCGTAGTCGCTTTTGATGTCCGGAGAGGCAGGGATGCGGATGATACCCGCCTGATAGTTGCCCAGATTGGGACTGAGCACGATGCGGGCCATGTTCACGTTGGCCTTGATAATCTCCCAGAAGAAGATGAAGATGTTGTACACCAGCAGCATCACCAGCCGCACCGGGTTATACAGATAGAACGCCCGGTTGTGAATGAGGAACCGACCGGAGAAGGCGGCGACCACAGCGCTGACGACCGCCCCCAAAATCAGCTCCACCGGCTCCACCGACCAGGTCAGCAGCAGCCAGAACAGCATACAAAAGAGGAAGGTGGACAGCCAAACGGCAAATTTCGACGGTTTTTCCACAATTATCCCTCCTTATCTTCCGACGACAGAACGGCGTCGATACGGTGGGAGATCCAACCTGCCAGCTCGTCCAGCCCCAGCCCGTCCCGGCTGGAGGTGCGGAACAGGACAATCTCCGGGTTGATTCCCCGGGCGCTGCGCTCCACCCGCTCGTCGTCGAAGCCAAAGTAGTCCTTCAAATCGTACTTGTTGATGGCCAGGGCCTGGGAGGTGGAGAACATAAGGGGATACTTCTCCACCTTGTCGTCTCCCTCGGGAACGCTGAGGATGGCCAGACGGAAGCTCTCGCCGATGTTGAACTCGGCAGGGCAGACCAGGTTGCCGATATTCTCCACAAACAGCACGTCCAGACTGTCCAGGTCGAAGTGGGGGAGAATATGCTGGATGCTCATGGCCTCGATGTGGCAGGCCCCGTCGGTATCCAGCTGAACCACCGGAAGGCCCAGAGCGTCGATCTGCTCGGCGTCGATCTGTCCGGTGATATCCCCTTCGATGACGCCGATCCGGTACTTCGACCGGAGGCGCTCTACCAGGGAGACGATGGTGCTGGTCTTTCCCGCCCCCGGCGAGCCCAGCACGTTGATCAGGCACACCCGATGGCGGGACAGCTCCGCCTTGACAGCGTCGCTGACATCCTCGTTCCACTCCATGACCTGATGCATGACCTTGATTTCCATAAAAGTCTAATCTACCTCCAAACTCTCTACATAAAATTCTCTGCCCTGAAGCAGCTTCAGGTGGGTGCTACCGCAGTCGGGACAGACGATGTGCAGCTTGTCCACCTGCCCCTCCCAACGGCAGTCCTCACAGCGCATGAGGATGGGAAGTCGCTCCATTGTCAAGACTGCGCCCTCGGCGACGGTACCCTTGCTGATGACGTCGAAGTAGTACTGAACACATTGGGGAACCACGCCGCAATACTCTCCCAGCTTGATGCGCACCTCCCGGACACGGGTGACGTTGTGTTCCCGAGCGGCGGTCTGGGCGATGTCCAGAATACTCTGAGTGATGGCCAGCTCGTGCATCTTACCGATCCAGGCAGGAGAAGCAGGGGTCGATGGAGGCCACGATCAGCCCGGCGTCGGCCACGGTGTTTCCCTTGAGCATGGTGGGAACGGTGGGGGCATTGCGGAAGGTGGGGACGTGGATGCTCAGCCGGTAATTGGTGAGGCCGCCGTCCGTAACCACCTTGTAGACCAGAGGACCCCGGGGGGCCTCATGCCGGGCGGTAAACTCTCCGGCAGGCACCTTGGGGATCTTGTTGCCCAAGTTGATGGGCCCCTCCGGCAGATTGTCCACCGCCTGACGGATGATTTTGATGCTCTCATAGATCTCCTGCACCCGGATGACCACCCGGGCATAGACATCGCAGGACTGCTGGACAGGGACGGCAAACTCAAAGTCCTCATAGGAGGAGTAGGGAGCATCCCGGCGGACGTCGGCGTCCACCCCGGAGGCCCGGGCGTGGGGCCCGGCGGCCCCCAGCCGGATGGCGTCCTCGGTGGTGAGCACGCCCACCCCCTTGGTGCGCATGGCCAGGGTCTTGTCCGTGGTGAGGAAGTGGGTGATGGGCCCCATCTTTTTCTCCAGGTCGTCCATGGCCTCCATCAGGAGCTTTCGCTTGTCATCGTCCAGATCCCGCCGGGCCCCGCCGATGGTGTTCATGGCGTAGTTGACCCGGTTGCCGGTGAGGGCCTCCAGCGTGTCCATGGTGCGCTCCCGATCGTTCCAGATCTGCATGAACATACTGTCGTGACCCACGATATGGCAGGCGATGCCCAGCCAGAGCAGATGGGAGTGGATGCGCTCCAGCTCCTCGATGATGACCCGGATATACTGTCCCCGCTTGGGAACCTCCATCCCGGCGATGTGCTCGATGCACATGGCATAGGTCAGAGAGTGGGAGTGGGAGCAAATGCCGCAGACCCGTTCCACCAGCACCAGGGTCTGGATGAAATTCCGTTCCTGGGCCAGCTTTTCAATGCCCCGGTGATTGTAGCCCACAAACACACTGGCGTCGGTGATCTCCTCTCCGTCCACCGTGAGACGGGCGTGGATCGGCTCCTCCAGTGCGGGATGGTAGGGGCCGATGGGGATGGTATAACTCATATTGAACCTCCTCCGTGCGGCAGCGGCCTGGGCGACCGACGCCGAAACGTTTTCATTTGCGATTTTGACGGGAATTCATTTTTTTCATACGTTGTAATTATATAGATTCACGGGAAAAAGGTCAATAGCAAGAAGGCGTAACAATTGAAAAAACTCATATGAAATGTTTAAGGAAGAAGGCGCATATGCGCTCTTTTTTCGTCTGAAAGATGAGTGGACAATTTGGGCCATGTATGATATAGTTAAAAAGTATCGCCCCGTCTATGGGGGAAAAGGAGGCCTTTCACCTCATGGCAGGTAAATTGATCGTCCTGGAGGGCACGGATGGGTCGGGCAAATCCACCCAATTTCGTCTGCTGACCGGGCAACTGGAGGCAGAGGGCCTCCCTTTCCGCAGCCTGGTGTTTCCCAGGTATCAGGAGGAGTCCTCCGCCCTGATCCGGCTCTATCTCTCCGGCGCTTTCGGCACCCATCCGGGAGATGTGAACGCCTATGCCGCTTCCTCCTTCTATGCGGTAGACCGCTATGCCTCCTACCGCCAAGACTGGGGCCGGTGGTATGAGTCCGGCGGCCTGGTGGTCTCCGATCGGTACACCACCTCCAACGCCGTCCACCAGGGGAGCAAGCTGCCAGAGGACGAGCAGGACGATTTCTTCCGCTGGCTCTATGAGTACGAGTATCAGCGGCTTGGGCTGCCCAGGCCCGACCTGGTGTGCTATTTGGATATGCCCACCGGACTGTCCGTCTCCCTTCTCCGCTCCCGGGAGGCGGCCACCCACACCCACGCCGACATCCACGAGCAGGACAGGGACTACCTGGCTCGCTGTCGTACCTGCGCCGGGCGTGCGGCGGACATTTTGGGCTGGCGGCGGATTCCCTGCACCGAGGACGGCGCATTGCGGAGCATCGAGGCGATTCACGAGGACATCTGGGCCGCCGTGAAATCGGTGCTGTAATTCATTCACCCCCGGCTGGCAGCTGGATCAAAGATAAAAATTTGAGGGGAGAATCGTTGCTATGGTTTACATTTTGCTGGGAGATGGATTTGAGACGGTGGAGGCCCTGTGCCCCGCCGACCTGATGCGCCGGGCGGGGATCGACGTCGCCCTGGTGGGGATTGAGGGCAAGACTGTCGTCTCCGGTCAAAACATCGCTGTCCAGGCGGACATGACTTTGGATCAGGTTTCCTTTGAGAACATGGAAATGGTGATGCTGCCCGGCGGACTGGGCGGCGTGAACGTCATTTCCGGCAGTATTCCCGCCATCTCTCTGCTTCAGCGGGCCGCAGATCAGGGCATTTGGATCTCTGCTATCTGCGCCGCCCCCACCGTTCTGGCCCATCTGGGACTGCTGGATCGGCGCAACGCCATTGTCTATCCCGGCATGGAGGAGGATATGGGCTCCGCCGTGGTCAAGACTGGCCGCCGTGTGGTGCGGGACGGCCGGTTCATCACCGGACAAGCCGCCGGAGCCTCCTTCGATTTTGGCCTGGAGCTGGTCGAGGTGCTCCGTGGCAAGGAGGCCGCCGAGCAGGTACGGATGGGTGTCCATTACAACGACTGAGGAGAAGCGTCGGCTTCGGGAAACAGTGCGCGCCCTGGAACGGTCGCTCTCACCGGAGGAATTGGGAGAGAGCGACAGACTGCTCTTTGACCGGCTGATGGCTCTCCCTCAGGTGGCGGACAGCAATGTCCTGCTGCTGTTCTGGGGCATGGGCCGGGAGCCGGACACACAGCAGCTGTTTGCACCGCTTACGGCAGCAGGTAAGACCGTCCTGCTTCCCCGGTGTCTGCCGGGAGGCGAGATGGAGCTGCGGGCCTGGCAGGGCCGGGAGCGGGCCGTCCGTCACCCCTACGGGATGTGGGAGCCGTCGGAGGACTGTCCCCTGTTCGCCGCCGACGCTGTTGACCTGGTGCTGGTTCCCGCTCTGTGCTATGACCGGGCAGGGTTCCGGCTGGGCCGGGGCGGCGGGTTCTATGACCGGTTCCTGGCCCGGTATACCGGCTTTTCTGTGGGCCTGTGCCGCCAGGCGTTGCTCCTGGATCGGGTGCCCCGGGAGGAGCACGATCTGGGCGTCAGGCTGGTACTCACTGAGTATCAGACGATTCTCTGTAAAGAATAACTGAGCGGCCCGTCTCCGGTACGGGCGAAAGGAGGCATCAACATGGCAGACGATAAGCGGAATACTCCCCGGGAATCCAACTCCGGTGAGCCTGTCTTTGACGATATTGACTGGGAGCAGCTGGTTTCCCGACTCCGGGAGGGGGGCGTATTGCCTACCAGTGAACAGTCTGCCCATGCGGATACCCGTCCTGTACCGGAGGCAGATGCCGAAGATACCGAGCCGGAGGCTCCCGATCCCGTCACCGACGCCCCTACCCAGGAGATTACGGGACTGACCGAGTCCATCCCTCCCTATGAGCCGTCGGATCAGGAGCATCGCCACGGGCCATTGCCTCCTCCGGAGGAGCTGGACATTCCCGGTCAGGAGCAGCCCGAGCCAAAGCAGCATCGCCGCCGGGCAAAAGTCCGCAGTCTGGGCGTCACCTTCCTGGTGGCGGTGTTGTATGTGGTCTGCGTCCTCTCCATCGCTTTTTTGGCCGCCACCTTCGGCTGGCGCTGGGCTAACGACCTGCTCGCCCTGAATAAGGACGAGCTGACCGCCAGCGTGACCATAGATGCAGGAGACTCCATCGACGAGGTAGCTGCCAAGCTGGAGGACGCCGGACTAATCGACTATCCCTATCTCTTTGAGATTTATGCCGCCTTTACTAACAAGGCAGAAAAAATCTCCAGCGGTACCTATGAGCTGACCACAGATATGGATTACAGCGCCCTGCTCAACAACATCAGCACCAGCTCCACCACCCGGGAGACGGTGACCGTCACCATTCCCGAGGGCTACACGGTAGCGGAGATCTTCCAGCTGCTGGAGGATCAGGGGGCCTGCACGGTGGAGGCGCTGGAATACTCCGCCCTGAATGATGAGTTCAATTACACCTTCCTGGCCGATCTGGAGCAGGACGACCCCTACTGGATGGAGGGCTATCTGTTTCCGGACACCTATGAGTTCTATAAGGACGGGGACGCCAAGGTCGCACTCTCCAAAATGCTCTACAACTACTCCCAGAAGTTCGACTCCGACATGAAGGAGCGGGCGGAACGGCTGGGCTACACGCAGCATGAGATCATGGTCATCGCCTCCATCATCGAAAAGGAGACCGACGGCGAGGATCAGAAGGACATCGCCTCCGTCATCTACAACCGGCTCCAGTCCACGGGTGAGACCCTGGGCAAGCTACAGATGGACTCCACCATACAGTATATCCTGGAGGAGCGTAAGGAGCAGCTCACAGAGGAGGATCTAGCCATCGACAGTCCCTATAACACCTATCTCTATGAGGGGCTCCCCGCCGGAACCATCTGCAACCCTGGCATGGAGGCGATAGAGGCGGCGTTGTATCCCAACAACACCACCTATTACTACTTCATTCTGGGCGACGATGATACGACCCACTTCTTCGCCACCTATGAGGAGTTCAACAACTACCGCAACGGCATCACCACCGACACCTCCGACAGTGAGATCACCGATGATGATTTCTATGTGGAGGACGAGGATCTGGGCGAATGAGGGCAGGGAATCCACCTCTGCTGGAGCTGTTGGCTCCAGCAGGGGACATGGAACGGCTCCGCATGGCGGTGGCCTATGGCGCAGATGCGGTCTATCTGGCGGGAACGTCCTTTGGCATGCGGGCCTTTGCCGGGAATTTCAACAGGGATACCATCTATCAGGCTGTTAAGCTGTGTAAGGCACATGGAGTCGCCTGTCATGTCACCATCAACACCATGCCGAGGAACAATGAGATCAGCGAGCTCCCCGCCTGGCTGGAGGTGCTGGAGGACGCAGGGGTGGACGCAGTTATCGTGGCCGATTTGGGCGCCTTTACCCTGGCGGGACGATATGCTCCCCATGTGAAACGCCACATCTCCACCCAGGCCAGCATCTGCAACTACGAAACCGCCCGGGCCTGGCACGACCTGGGGGCCAGCCGGGTCATTCTGGCCCGGGAGCTGAGCCTGGACGAGGTGGCCGAGCTGCGGGCCAAGACCCCCGCCGACCTGGAGATCGAGGCCTTTGTCCACGGGGCCATGTGCGTCAGCTATTCCGGCCGGTGTCTGCTCTCCAACTACATGACGGGACGGGACTCCAGCCGGGGGGCCTGCGCCCAGCCCTGCCGCTATCGCTACACGCTGATGGAGGAAAAGCGGCCCGGGGAGTACTTCCCCGTCTTTGAAGACGAAAAGGGAACCTATCTGCTCAACAGCCGGGATATGTGCATGATCGACCACATTCAGGAGCTGTACGACGTGGGCCTGAACTCCGTCAAAATCGAAGGCCGGGCCAAAAGCGCTTATTACGCCGCTATCGTCACCGGGGCCTACCGCCACGTCATCGACGCCGTAAAGTCGGGGCAGGCCCTTGACCCGGTCTGGCGGAATGAGGTGGAAAAGATCAGCCACCGCCCCTATTCCACCGGCTTCTGGTTCGGACAGCCGGGGCAATATCTGGCGGATGAGCGCTATCTCCGGGAGTGGCAGATCTGCGCCGTAGTCCAGAGCTGCGACGAGCACGGACTTGCCACCCTGAGCCTGCGGAACAAATTCCACGCCGGGGACCCGGTGGAGATCGTCGGCCCGGACTGCAAGCCGGTATCCTTCCCCGCCCCGGTCATGGAGGCGGAGGATGGGACGTCCCTGGAGGAGCCGAGACATCCCCAGATGCTCTTTCGGATGCAGTTGCCCGGGCCGGTGCCGCCGTTGAGTATTCTGCGGCGGGAGACGGAGCTAACAGCAAAAAACGCATAGTACAATAACAGACCCGCCGAGGGAACTCCTCCGGCGGGTCTGTCTGTTACTGTTTTCTCTTTGCAAATTGATATGAACGGCTACAGGTCATTCTCCGGTGGCCTCCCGATACTCTGCGGAACCTACGTCGCTCCAGCTATGTTTGTCGCCGGGAATGACCTCACCGGACTGCTGATTCACAGCATAAAATTCCAGGATGGCGGTGCTTTTGGCCTCGCTGCCGTCGGAGGCGATGTAATCCTCATAGTAGACGAAAATATCACATTCTCCGTTGTCCGACTCCCGGTCATAGACCAGTCTACCCCGGACGGTGACCGTCTCATCTTCCTCCCATGGTTCCGACCACAGGATAACGTAGACGGTGCCCTTTGCGGACTCGGTTGGCTCCAGGGCTTCCAGTCCCGTGCTGTCCAGATCTCCGCTATCCGCCAGATATTGGGCAATCAGCAGCAGCTCCTCCTTCCGACGGGTCTGAGCAGCAGTCTCCGCCCGCTCCTCGGCGGTCAGGTAGGCGTCCTCGTCTGTCGATCCGTCATCCGCTTCCTCGGCGGGAGATTCGCTTTCTACGGCAGGAATACTTTCACCGTTCTCCGTCTCGCTCTCCACAGCGGAGGCCTTGCTTTCCTCATCCCCGCTCTCCACCGAACCATGGTAGTGGCGCAGGAAGGGGCCGTCGGCTTCATAATAGCTGTTGGTATTGCGCTCCGGCCTCAGGTAGTTTTCCTGGGTGACGATCAGCAGCCCGCCGCCTACATCCTCCTCCGGATCCAGCAGGCCGACCTGGAACAGTCCGTTGCATACCAGAAAAACCAACACCAACAGCGTCAATATCGCTGTCACCAATCCGGTGCAGATACGCGACGGGATACGCCGGAAATGCCGCCAAAGTCGGCCTGTCAGCTTGTAAATCAAGGTCAGCGCCAGTATTGCCCAGCCCCAGAAAATCACCAACAGAGAAAATGCGGCAAACGCTGTCCTGTATTCATATCCGCTGGGCAGCAGCATGGCAATCCCGTTATACCAGGCGATATAACCTGTCAGCAGTGCCACACACAGCGGCAGTAACACAGAGCGCTTCGGTTCCGGGCCTCCCCAGTTTGTCACGGCGTTCACCAGTCGGTCGGACGCATTTTCGCCAAACAGGCCGTCCAGCTCCGTATCCGTCAGGTATCCCGCTTTTTCTATGGGGATGGTCTTACAGCGCAGCAGAGCGTCCGTACACAGGGCTTCGTCTCCATCCAATCGGGCAGCTACCGCCTGATAGAAATAGAACGTTTTCAACTGCTCCTTGGTCAGCCTCTCCGGGACAAGCCTGGTCAGGTCCTCCAACGCCTGTTCGGGGCGGCCCAGGCATAAATCAAGCCTGGCCATCGCCAGCAGGCATGCGTTGCGGGTGGCGGTATCCTTTCTCCAATGACAGAGATAGTCGTTATAGTCCCGGCGGCTCTGGAGGCCTGCCCGGCCCACCCGCCGTCTGGTCAGTTCATTCCAAACCCGAAGAAGCAGGCACAGAACGAAGGCCGTACCCACCGCCAGCAGAAAATATCCCCAACCACGGTCTAAGGTTTCCGTCCCGTCATAAAGCTCCTTCCCAGAAAATACAATGTAGAAAATGAGCAGTATCAACGTCAATACTCGGAACACCAGAGTGTGTCTTTGCTGTGCCCGTCCTGCTCTGTAGCCATAGCTGCCGGTTGCAGTACGCTCCTTTGTAACGCAAAAGTGTTTCATGCCATCGCTTCCTTGTCAAAATCAGCCGCGCCTTTGCCTGTTCCGCTTTTATTATACACCTGCACATCGTTATAAGCAAGAAAGGGCAGTCTGGCCTCAAGTGGTCTCAAGGTTCAGGGAACGCTGAACAGGCTCCAATGTAACAACAGACCCGCCGAGAGGATGTCCCTCTCGGCGGGTCTGCTGCGGTCTATAGACTACAGTGTGTCATCCAGCAGTTCGTGGAAAAAATTGTAGTAGTCCTTTCTGCCCTCCTTGATGAACTTGATTGCAAAGGAGGGATGAGCGTTGAGCTGTCCCGTGAGAAGGTAGGGGATGTCATAGCCCCAGGTCAGTCCCTGCTCCCGGAGAGGCAGGATATAGCTCTCCACAAATTTCAGGATGGGGATAGTCTTATACTTGGGGTTGCGGAGGAAGCTCAGCAGGCCCTCCAGGTGGCAGTTCCCTGCACCCCGGCCCAGTCCGTTGACGGTGGCGTCCAGATAGGTGGCGCCAGCCCCTTTGTTCATGGCCTCGATGGTGTTGGCAAAGGCCAGCTGCTGGTTGTTGTGGGCGTGGATGCCCACCTTTTTGCCGTACTTGTCAGCGACCTCCATATACTGGTCGGTGAGCCGACGAATCTGCTCCGGGTAGAAGGAGCCAAAGCTGTCCACCAGATAGATCACATCCGCACTGGACTGTCCCAGCAGCTCCAGACTGTTTTTCAGATCCTCTCCGTTGACCTTGGAGACGGCCATAATGTTCACCGTGGCCTCATAGCCCTTGTTCTTGGCGTCCTCCACCATATCAATGGCGGTGGGGATTGCGTTGACATAGGTGGCCACCCGGATGGTGTCGATGACGCTGTCCGCCTTGGGGATGATGTCGTTTTTGTAGTCGCACCGGCCCACGTCCGCCATAACGGAAATTTTCAGGTCGGTGTCGTTGTCCCCCACGATAGCCCGGATGTCCTCCTCATCGCAGAACTTCCACTTGCCGTATCGGTCGGGGCTGAAAATCTTCTTATCGCACTTATAACCGAACTCCATATAGTCCACTCCGGCCTTCAGATCGGCCTGATAGAGGGCTTTGGCGAAATCGTCGGAAAATTGGGAATCGTTGACCAGTCCGCCGTCCCGCAGGGTGCAGTCCAGCACTCTCAGATTCGGTACATAGGAGATCAGATTGGCATTCATAGCAGGCACCTCGTTCCAGTTCGTTAGGGTCTGTCAGACGCAGACCTTTAATAGAATACCGCCCTTGCCTGTTTCTGTCAAGAAAAAGAGCGGAAAAAATCGGAAACACATCTTTCTGACGAAAACAGAGGGCAGGGGAGAGGGACTTTTTTGTAGATGGGAGAAAAGAGCCCAAGCTCTTGACCCGTCCCATGGGAAGTGTTATTATTTTAACATGCGCAGGAGGGAAGATACTTTCTGCGCCAGATCATGACAAAACATTGAATATCAGATACGAGGTGCATGGACAGTGATTACCAGCTTTGACGAACTGATCTCCCATGTGAAGGAGTGCGGCAAAAAGACGGTGTCTGTGGCGGTGGCAGAGGACGAGGCCGTTCTGGAGGCGGTTCACGCCGCCCGGGAGCAGGGCATTGCCGACGCCATTCTGGTGGGCGATGAGGAGAAAATTCGGGCCATCGCAAAGGGCCTGAACATCGACCCGGATGATTACCGCATCATCAACGAGCCGGATCATACCCAAGCCGCCCGAACTGCGGTAAAGCTGACCCACGACGGGGTGGCGGATATGTATATGAAGGGTCTGCTGGACACCAAGGGATTCCTGAAAAGCGTCCTGGACAAGGAGGTGGGCCTGCGCACCGGTAAGCCTCTGTCCCACGTGGCGGTGTTCGAGGTGGAGGGCATTCAACAGCTCCTTTTCCTCACCGATGTGGCCTTTATGACCTATCCCACTCTGGAGGACAAGGTTCACATCATTGAGAATACGGTGGCTGTCTGCCACGCCTGCGGCATCGAGAACCCCAAGGTGGCTCCGCTGGCTGCCGTGGAGGTGGTGAACCCCAAGATGCCGGTCACGGTAGAGGCCGCCGAGCTCACCCGGATGAACGAGAAGGGCAGGATCACCGGCTGCGTCGTGGACGGCCCCCTCTCCCTGGATATCGCCATCGACCCGGAGGCAGCGGCCCACAAGGGCGCCACCGGGCGGAAGATTGCAGGAGACGCCGATGTGCTGCTGTTCCCGGACATCCACGCCGGAAACCTGGTTTACAAGTGCCTGGTTCACACGGCAAAGGTGGAAAACGGATGTATCCTCACCGGCACCAAGGTTCCGGTAATCCTGACCAGCCGTTCCGACTCCTTCCAGACCAAGGTAAACTCCATCGCTCTGGCGGCGGTGGTGGCCGAGGCCATGAAGGGCCAGAACTGAGAGAGGAGAAATCGTCATGTCGATCAAAAGCCTGATTATCAATCCCGGCTCTACCTCCACCAAGATCGGCGTCTTTGAGGACGAGACGCTGCTGTTTGAGGAGACGCTCCGGCACTCCACGGAGGAGATCTCCCGCTATGCCTCCATCATCGACCAGAAGGATTTCCGCAAGGAGATCATCCTGGACTTTCTGAAAAAGAAGAACTGTGACATCCGCTCCCTGGATGTCATCGTAGGCCGGGGCGGACTGCTCAAGCCCATCCCCGGCGGCACCTACGCCGTCAGCGACGCTCTCCTGGCCGATTTGAAGGCGGGGGTACAGGGACAGCACGCCTCCAACCTGGGGGGTATTCTGGCCCGTGAGATCGGGGACGAGATCGGCGTGCCCTCCTATATCGTGGATCCGGTGGTGGTGGACGAGCTGACCGACGTGGCCCGGCTGTCCGGTATGCCGGAGCTGCCCCGGCGGAGCATTTTCCACGCCCTGAACCAGCGGGCGGTGGCCCGGCGGTTCGCCAAGGAGAACGGATTTGCCTATGAGGAGCTGAACCTCATCGTTATCCATATGGGCGGCGGCGTCTCGGTGGGCGCCCATCAGAAGGGCCGTATCGTGGACGTGAACAACATTCTGGACGGCGAGGGCGCCTTCTCCCCGGAGCGGGCGGGGACGGTTCCTGTGGGCGATCTCATCAAGCTGTGCTTCTCCGGGAAGTACACCGAGAAAGAGCTGTACAAAAAGATTTGTGGCAACGGCGGTTTTAACGGCTATCTGGGCACCAACAGCGCCCAGGAGGTGCAAAAGCGTGCAGAGGCGGGAGACGCCCAGGCCGCTCTGGTGTTGGACGCCTTCTATTATCAGATTGCCAAGGACGCCGGAGCCATGGCCGCCGTGCTGGACGGCAAGGTGGACCAAATCATCCTCACCGGCGGCATCGCCTACTCCCCCCTGACCCGGGAAAAGCTGTATGAGAAGATCGGCTGGATCGCTCCCTTCACCGTCTATCCCGGCGAGGACGAGCTGCTGGCCCTGGCTCAGGGCGGACTACGGGTGCTCAGAGGCGAGGAAGCAGCAAAGGAATATTAAGGCATCATACACCCGATATGACCAAAAAGGCCGCTCCATTTACGGGAGCGGCCTTTTGCATAAAAAATCCGTTTTGAGAGGCTTTAATCCTCCATCCAGAGCCGACGCACCACGTCGGAGCGGAGGAACAGCTTGTTTCGGGCGTAGGTCTTGACCGGGGTGAGTCGTCCCCGACGCACCAGACTGTCAATATTCTGCCGGGTGCAGTTGAGCAGCTCGGCGGATTCACTGGTGGAGAGGATGCTATACCGACAGAACAGAAGGAAGTCATTCCGATCCAGCGGGAGCAGGGAACCGGCTCTGAGCACCTCATCCGCAGAGCAACGGAATCCGCAGGGCCAGGTGATACCCCGGCCCCCGGCCTCGATAGCGACCTGTTGAAACATCTCGTTTTCACTGAGAGGATGGGGCTCCGGCTTGTCCCAGGGAAGAAGCTGATAGCGCCAGAGATAGATGGTTCCGTCCAACAGGCAAACCAAAAGACGGCCTTCGGACAGGGGAACGACGGCGATAATCTTCTGATATTCCATTCTCCAACAAACTCCTTTGAGCGCACCCCGCCACATCAGGCTGGAAGAACTGGGGAAAGAGCAGGACGGGGTTTGGCACATGAAAAGGGAGCCCTCAACGAGAAAACCGAGCGAGAAACTTCCCTTTATCGTATTACGTCTGTATTGTAACACATCATCGGGGGTTTGTCTATCCATTTGGAGGAATGAATCAGCTTATTTTTTCATGAATATGGAAGCCGGTTCAAAAATCCCCACCGAAAAAAGACTGCTGACACAATCGAAATCGCCTGCGGCTGTCTGCGCAGGCGATTTTGAAATGGGTTAAATTTCTTCATACATGGCAGCGGCGTCCGCCTTGCCCACGTTGTCGGCTACGGTCAGCACCCGCACCTTGAGGGTGCGCTGACCGAACTGGATCTCCAGCTCGTCGCCGGATTTCACCTCATAGCTGGCCCGGGCGGGACGCCCGTTGACGGCGACCCGTCCGGCGTCGCAGGCCTCGTTAGCCACAGTGCGCCGCTTGATGAGCCGGGACACCTTTAAATATTTATCCAGACGCATGACTGACCCTTTCTCACAGGGCAACAGACCCTTTCAGGGTCTTGCCCGGACGGAAGGTGACGGTGCGGGTCGCTCCAACCTCCACCTGCTCCATGGTCTTGGGGTTACGTGCGGTGTGAGGCGGGCGCTCTTTTGTCTCAAATGTTCCAAAGCCCACCAGCTGTACCTTCTCTCCCTGGGAGAGAGAGTCGGTCATCAGGTTGATAGCGGTATTGAGCACCGTCTCAATGTCCTTGCGGGATATGCCGGTCTGAACGGCGGCCTGTTGGATCAGTTCAGTCTTGTTCATGGGGTTCCTCCTGTGTTTTGGCCTGCTGCCACAGCGCCTCCAGCGTGGGCAGCGGCAGGGTGGTCATGTCGGATGGGGCAAGCTCCTCTACCCGCCGAAAGCGGGCGATGAACTTTTCTGTGGCGGCATTGAGAGCGTCCTCCGGGTCGATGTCTAACTTCCGGGCGGCGTTCACCGCCGCAAAGAGCAAATCGCCCAGCTCCTCTGCGGGGTCGCCGTCGCCCCGGGCGGCAGCCTGAAGCTCGTCGGTCTCCTCCCGAACCTTGTCCATGGGGCCATCCAGCCCCTGCCAGTCGAATCCGGCCTTGGCGGCTTTTTTCTGCACCTTCTCCGCCCGCCACAGAGCGGGAAGGGTGCGGGCTACGGCGTCCAGAGTGTCGGTATAGCTCTCCTGGTGCTTCTCCTGCCGCTTGAGTTGATCCCAGTTGGTCAGCACCTCCTCGGTGCCGGAGACATCCACCGTGCCAAAGACATGGGGGTGCCGGAAGATTAGCTTTTTCACCGCCTGGTCTGCCACGTCGTCGATGTCGAACCGCCCTGCGTCCTCCTCGATGGAGGCGTGGAACAACACCTGCATCAGCACGTCCCCCAGCTCCTCCCGGAGCAGGACAGGGTCGTCGTTGTCGATGCCCTCGCAGGCCTCGTAGACCTCCTCAATGAAGTTGCGGCGGATGGAGTGATGATCCTGGGCCTGATCCCAGGGGCAGCCGCCGGGGTGCCGGAGAATAGCGATAATCTGGCGGAAGTCATTCAGATCGTAATGCACCTTCTGTGGAAAGGAAACCATATCTATTGTGTACCTCCCCGACTCATTTGATACGCAGCAGACGGCCGATGGTCTCGCCCTTGGGCATCAGTGTCAGATCGTCCTTTGTGATGGTTTTGAGCAGTAGCAGCAGGGCAACATAGATCACCACCGCCACCATAATCGCCAGGAGCAGCGCAATGGTGTTGCTGCTGGTGAGCTTAAACAGCAGTCCGTAGCAGGCCCAGGCCCCCGCCCCCATGACCACAGAGGCGATCAGCGGTTTGGTGAACAGCCCCAGGAAGCTGGGACAGTGGGGGACGACCCGCTTAAGGACGATGAGATCGAGCAGGCAGGTGATGCCGTAGCCGATGCAGGAGCCAATGGGGGAGCCAAAGATGTTGATCTCCGGGATGGCCACCACAAAGTAGTCGAACAGCACCATAATGACCCCGCCGATCACCATGGTTACGATGGGGACATACAGAATGTCGTGGGCTTGCAAAATGGCGTTACACACCAGCATGAGGCAAACCGCAATGCTGGCCACCCCAAGAATGGAGAGGATAGGTCCGGCAATGTCCGCCGTCAGGGAGGGGAAGAGCAGCTTGACGATGGGCGTTCCCAGGACGATCATGCCCACACCGCAGGGAAATGCAACTATGGCTGCGGTTTTCAGAGAGGAACCCACCACCCGGGAGACGCCTCTGCGGTTCTTCTGGCCCAGATAGACCGTAATGGCGGGGACGGCCGAGGCGGTCAGAGCTGCCATCAGTGCGGAGGGGATCTGGTAGACGGTAAGCACGCCGCTGTACTGGCTGTACAGGCTCCTGGTCTCGTCCAGGGTCAGTCCCACCGCATTTTGCAGCTGGTTCTGAATCAGGGAGGTGTCGATGGTGGTGAGGATGGAGGTGGCGGAGCTGGTCAGAGTGATGGGGATGGCCAGGGTGAGACAGGTTTTCAGGATACGCTTGCTGTCCCAGGGGGTGTCGTTGGAGACGGCAGGCTCCAGGCGGCGGGTGTGGAAATACTCCACCGCCAGATAGCACAGGGCCGCAAGCTCCGAGACGGTGACGCCCACAATAGCTCCGGCGGCGGCAGTGGACTCGTCGCTGCCACTGTTGATGAGGAACATAGCCAGGGACAGACCCACGATGAGCTTAAACAGCGCCTCGATGATCTGGGAGACGGAGGACGGAGTCATGTGGGAGTGGCCCTGGGCATAGCCCCGGAAGGCGGCAATGCCGGAGACCAGGAACACGGAGGGAGCCAGCACCCGCATACACAGGGCAGATTTGGGATTGCCCAGCAGCTCTGCAAAGGTGTCCGCCCAGAAAAACATGGCCAGGGAGCAAACCGCCCCAAACGCCATAAAGAACAGCAGCGAGACCCGGAAGATCTTGTGTACCTGGTTCTGATGCCCCTGGGCGTTGGCCTCGGAGATCATCTTGGAAATGGCCACAGGGATGCCCGCCGTGGAGATCATGAGCAGGATGTTGAAAACGTTGAAGGCGTTGGAGAAATCGGTATAACCGCTGCCCAGGATGTTGATGAGCGGCATCTTGTAGACAGCGCTGATGATCTTGACCAGGACAATGCCGACGGCCAGAATCGCTGCACCACCGAAAAAGGTATTCTGCTTCTGCTTGTTTGACATAAAAACGCTCCTTGCCCGGGCGATGGATCCCTCTCTACTGGTGAGATTCTATCCAACTGCCCAGGAAAAAAGAATAGTCCGGTGAGATTTGCGCCTTACAGCTCCGCCACGCACCGCCGTACCAGCCGGGAGAAGCGCTCGCTGGCGGCTGCGGCGGACTCCAGCACCTCCTCCTCGCTGAGAGGCTGATTCAGGATGCCGGCGGCCATATTGGTCAGCAGGGAGAAGCCCAGCACCTTCATGCCGCAGTGCCGTGCCACCAGAGCCTCCGGCACGGTGGACATCCCCACGGCGTCAGCACCCAGGATACGGGCCGCCCGCACCTCTGCGGGGGACTCATACTGGGGGCCGGGGAAGTACATATAGACGCCCTCTTGCAGAGGAATATCCAGCTCTGCGGCGGCACGCTTCGCCAAAGCCTGGTACTCCGGAGTGTACAGGGTGGTGGTGTCCGGGAACCGTGGGCCGAACTCCGGCAGATTGGGGCCACGGAGAGGCGACTCCAGGGCAATTTTGATGTGGTCGGTGATGAGCATCAGCGTTCCGGCAGACCAGCTCTCGTTGACGCAGCCTGCGGCGTTGGTGACGATCATATCCTCCGCCCCCAGCAGACGGATGACCCGGACGGCGTATGTGACCTCCTGGAGGGAGTACCCCTCATAGTAGTGCATCCGGCCCTGCATGACGGCCACCGGCTTGCCCTCCAGGGTGCCGAACAGGAACTGCCCCTTGTGACCCGGGGCGGTGGAGGGGCGGAAGTGGGGGATATCCTCATAGGAGACGGCGATGGGGTTTTCCAACTGATCGCCCAGAAAACCCAGGCCGGAGCCCAAAATCATTAAAATACGGGGCTGAAAGCCGTCCAGACGGCTGCGAAGATAGTCTACGCTCTCGTTGTACTGCTCAATGGTGAAATTCATGGGAGCCTCCTTTACACTGTCTAAAATCAGGTTCTACCATTTTACACCGATCGCCACCGAATTGCAACCGGAAACCGCCTCCTTTTGGAAAAATCGGGAATCAGAGTCAAAACACCGAAAATACACCACGTTCCTCATCAATAACTGTCTATTCTATGATGCTGGAACTGCTTGCAATTCCTGTGTGCATCATGTAAAATATAAGTGTAAAAAAGGAAAATGGAAGTCAGATGCGCAGATGGGGAGGAACGGATATGGAAGTCAGAAAAACCAAGGTGATTTGTACATTGGGCCCTGCGGTAGACAGCGCAGAGCAGATTCGCCAGCTTATTCTGGCCGGTATGAACGGCGCACGGTTCAATTTTTCCCATGGGAATCACGCCAGCCATCTGGAGACGCTGAACCGCCTGAGAGCCGTGCGGGATTCCATGGGCGCACCGGTTGCCACCATCCTGGACACCAAGGGCCCGGAAATCCGTATCCGTACCTTCGCTCAGGGGAGCGTGACTCTGGAAAACGGAGCGGAGTTCATTCTGACCACCCGCAGCGTGGCAGGGGACGAGCACATCGTCTCCGTGACCTATGACAGGCTCAACGAGGAGGTCGCACCGGGCACCAAAATCCTCATCGACGACGGCCTTGTCGGTCTGGAGGTTCGGGACATTCAGGGGCAGGATATCTGTTGCACTGTGGTTAACGGCGGCACCCTGTCTAACCACAAGAGCATCAACATCCCCGGTGTCTCCATTCATCTCCCCGCCCTCACAGAGAAGGACGAGGAGGACATCCGCTTTGGCGTGGAGCAGGACTTTGACTACATCGCTGCCTCCTTCGTCCGCAAAGCGGAGGACGTCCGGGCCATCCGCGCGGTGCTGCACAAGTACGGCGGAGACAGCGTGAAGATCGTCTCCAAAATCGAGAATCAGGAGGGCGTGGACAACCTGGAGGAGATCCTGGCCGAGTCTGACGGCATTATGGTGGCCCGTGGCGACCTGGGAGTGGAGATTCCTGCCGCCCAGGTTCCGGTGCAGCAGAAGCGGATGATTAAGGCGGCGGTTCAGCAGGGCAAGCTGGTCATCATCGCCACTCAGATGCTGGACTCCATGATCCGCAACCCCCGGCCCACCCGGGCGGAGGTATCCGACGTGGCCAACGCCGTTTTTGACGGGGCGGACTGCGTCATGCTTTCCGGAGAGACTGCCAGCGGCAAATTCCCGGTGGAGGCGGTGGAGACCATGACCTCCATCGTCGCCCAGGCGGAGGCCTCTATCGACTACTGGCACCGGTTCCAGAACCGCTATGGCAAGGTCAGCGGCATCGGCACCCAGAACGCCATCAGCGACGCCATCACCCATACCTGTTGCCTGACCGCCATGGATTTGGACGCCAAGGCCATTGTCACCGCTACCGCATCCGGACATACCGCCCGGCTCATCTCCCGGTTCCGGCCTGCCTGTGGCGTAGTGGCCATCACCCTCCGGGAAAAGACCCGCCGTCAGATGAATTTGCTTTGGGGCGTTGTGCCCTGCCTGACCGGGGAGGTCAGCTCCACCGACCGCATCTTCTCTCTCTGCGCTGAGACTGCTGTGAAGGAGCATCTGGTGCAGGCGGGAGACCGTATCATCATCACCGCCGGCGTCCCTCTGGGGGCCACCGGGTATACCAATCTGCTGAAGGCACATATCGTGCTTGAGGACAAGACAATCTGAGCTTTTCCACAACGACAAGACACCCTGCGGAGTATCGTTCCGCAGGGTGTCTGTGTGTTTTTGTCTATGAGCTGAGGAGCTTTACCGGCGACCGCCGCCAAAGCCACCCCCACGGCCTCCGCCGCCGCCAAAGCCGCCGCCTCTGGAGCTTCCTCCGAAGCCGCCGCCCCGACTGCTGCCGCCACCGAAGCCGCCGCCTCTGGAGCTCCCTCCGAAGCCACCGCCCCGGCTGCCGCTTCCGCCGAAGCCGCCGCCACGGGAGCTTCCGCCGAAGCTGCCGCCCCGGCTCTGCCCGCCGGGACGAGGCCCACCTGCGCCTCCTCTTGGGCTTGGGCCGCCCGGCCCCCGACCGCCGGGCCCGCCGGGGCCACGGGGCGGCTGACGACCCATTCTGCGGAACCAGGCGCTTCCCGGTCGATGCCAAGGGAAGATGGGCACAAACAGCACCGGAGGCGCAGCCATGTGTCCGTACTGGCTGTACCAGGTGTCGTAACGGCGCCGCTCGATCTGGGAGAGGACGATAAAGACCACCACCAGGATCAAAATCAGTCCGAACAGGCTGAACCCGGAACCGCCATAGTAGTAATCGTCGTAGTAGTAATCATCGTAATAGTAATCGTATGGCTCCCCGTAATAGGCGTCGTCCCCGGAACCGTCCGCAAAGTGACCGGCGTACCAGTCGTTCATATAGGAGAACAGACTGAGCACCGCACTGTCGTAGTCTCCGGCGTAAAAATCTGCGGCCATGGTCTCGGTGGTCGCCGCAGTGGAGTCCAGCTCCGTCAAGCTGCCGCCGTCCACCATATAGACCGCCTGTCCGCCGATATCCAGGACGAGAACCACATCGTATGCGGTGAGATCCCAATCGGTGGCCAGCTCCAGAGCATAGTCCTCCAGCTCCCAGCCCCGGGAGGAGGAGATGGTGGCCACAGCGATGACGCTGCTATACTTGCTGTCAAATTCCTCGTCGTAGGCCCGAAGCGTCTCCTCGGTGTCGTCGGAGAGAACATCTGCGTCATCCTGCACCCAGTTCCCGACCTGTACGTCGATCACGGCTACCGGTGCCACAAACAGGCTGTAGGCAATGCAGCCCGCCACGATCAGAGCGGTGATGGCCACAGCCACCGGGAATTTTTTCAATGCATTGAGCGCTTTCACGGGAATTCACCTGCTTTCTGACTCCGTGACAGAAGCGAAATATTATCCACGCAGGGAGAGCAGCTTTTGCTTCAGCTCGCCCTCGATGCGGCTGAGCTCCGCCTCGGCCTCCTTGCGCTTCTGGGAGCCCTCCTGCTGGATAGAGATGACCTCGTCCAGGGTGGAGATCAGCTCCTGGTTGGTGTGCTGGAGCGTCTCGATATCCACAATGGAGCGCTCCGCTTCCTTGGCGGTGGCGACGGTGCCCATGTGGAGCATCTCGGCGTTCTTCTTCAGCAGCTCGTTGGTCATATCGGTGACTGCCGACTGTGCAGCGGTGGCTTGACGGGAGCGCTCCAGACCCAGGGCCAGCACCATCTGGCTCTTCCACAGAGGGATGGTGTTCACCAGGGAGGTCTGAATCTTCTCAATCATCAGGGTGTCGTTGTTCTGGAGCAGCCGGGTCTGGGGGCCCATCTGGATGGAAACCATTCGGGTCAGCTCCAGGTCGTGGAGCTTTTTATCAAAGCGGTTGACCATGTTGGCATAGTCGTTATAGGCCTCGGCGTCCTCCTGACGGCCGGTGGTCTCCGCCTTTTTGCGCAGGTCTGCCAGCTCGCCCTCCCGAACCTCTTGCAGCTTCTTCTTGCCGGCCAGGATATACATGGTCAGCTCCTTATAATACTGCTGGTTCAGGTCGTACATCTGGTCGAGCATGGCCACGTCCTTCATCAGAGCGACCTGGTGCTGCTCCAAAATCTTAGTGACCTCGTCCACGTTGGCCTCGGCCTTGGAGTACTGGGCCTTCATCTCGTCCAGCTTGACCTTGCCCCGGGAAAAGAAGCCCCGTTTCTTCTGTTCACCGGGGGCGTTGTTTTTCAGCTGCACCACCAGGGAGGAGAGGGTGTCGCCCACCTCGCCCAAATCCTTGGTGCTGACCTTGCTCAGGGCGCTGGAGGAGAAGTCGGCTACGTTCTTCTGGGCGGCGGCTCCGTATTGGAGCACCTGGGCGGAGTCCCGGAGATCGATCTTTTTGGCAAAATCGTTGACGACCTTCTTTTCGGCGTCGCTCAAAAGCTGCTCGTCCAGATCGACGGCAGGAGCCTCCGGCTTCTTCTCGGTATCGGCCTCCGGATTCAGGGTCAGGGTGGGTGCGGCAGGGGCCTGGGCAGCGGCATCGCCGCTGGGGTCTAGGGTCAGATTGATCTCGCTCATGTTTCTCTCCTCCAATTTGTCTGATTTGAATTGTGTCAGGATTTCAGAGTGTCAGGTGAATTTACTGCATTCCGCCGCCGGTCAGACCTTCCTGGGCCATCATCTGCTCCAGCACGGTGATTTCGGCGGATACATCCATATAGTCGTCCTGGAACAGACTGTCCAGCTGCTTGTCAAAGGCCACGGAGACGGTGGACAGCATGGCGCTGATCTTCTCCTTTGTGGCGTTGACGTTGTCACCGGAAAGACCCAGGCTGTCCATCCGGTCGTACCGGTTGAGCAGCTTGATGGTGGTGGGAAGATAGTAGTCCAGAAAACGGCGCACCAGCGTCCGCTTCTCCGGATGCTCCAGCAAGTAATCGTAAATCTTCCCGGTGACCTGCTCGATGTGATCCAGATGGGCGGAGATCTCCGGATCCTCGATGTTGTCGTTCAGACGGCGGATCTCCCCCACGTCCCGATCCCGATCCTTTTTCAGGGCGGCCAGCGTCGGGTCTGCCGGCTCCGGATCGGGAATCTCCGTCTCTACCTGCCGGTCGGGGAAGATAGCCCGGCCAATGAAATAGGCGGCGACAGAGACCGCTGCAGTGGCCAGATAGCCCCAGACGGTGTGGATGCCAACGG
This sequence comes from Clostridiales bacterium, assembly GCA_021205725.1. Classification (GTDB taxonomy): domain Bacteria; phylum Bacillota; class Clostridia; order Oscillospirales; family Oscillospiraceae; genus Onthomonas. The sequence goes on along the minus strand of JAJPWY010000020.1, from coordinate 6,562 downwards.
CAAAGGCGGCAAAGATCCAGACCAAGGCGATGAAATAGACCGGCCAGGGAGAGCGCTCCCGCTTCATGACCTTCAAAGGCGCTGCCTCCTCTCAAAAGGGGTGTTCGGAATCATGAACAATTCCGCTTTTTATTATATCTGCTCTTATGATGTGCGTCAAGAAAAAGAAGGGAAAGGGGAGAATCTCAGCTCTGCCCGGAGGACTGATGGCTGGCATACAGCTGGGACAGAGTGGCAGAGGAGCGCCGGAGCTGCTCCATGGCGGCCTTCATCTCCGGCAGGGCGTCGGCTGTCATCTTCTCCGGACGGTTCCGGTTCACCAGCCGCTCCAGATTGGCCAGATCGTTTTTCACCTGCTTCTGATCTGCCTTGTTCAGCTCCTTGCCGCAGACCCGGATGGCCTCCTTGGTCTCCATCACCAGGGTCTCCGCCTGGTTGCGAACCTCCATGGCCTCCTTCCGCTGGCTGTCTGCGGCGGCGTACTCCTCAGCGTCCCGGATGGCCTGCTGGATCTCAGCCTCGGACAGGTTGGAGCTGGAGGAGATGACGATCTCCTGGGCCCGGCCAGTGCCCAGATCCTTTGCGCTGACCTTTAATATACCGTTGGTGTCCAGGTCAAAGGTGACCTCGATCTGAGGAACGCCCCGGGGAGCCCGTTTGATGCCGGTGAGCCGGAACTTGCCGATGGTCTTGTTGTCCCGGGCCATAGGCCGCTCTCCCTGGAGGACATGAATCTCCACATTGGTCTGGAAGTTGGCAGCGGTGGTAAAGATCTGGGAGTAGTGGACGGGCAGGGTGGAGTTACGCTCGATGAGCCGGGTGGCTACGCCGCCCACCGTCTCGATGGACAGGGAGAGGGGCGTCACGTCCAGCAGCAAAATCTCCTGCCCGGCTCCGGAGGAGGACATCCCGTTTCCGGTATTTCCGGCGATGAGGGAGCCCTCCAGCGTGCCGCCCTGGATGGCGGCGCCCATAGCCACGCACTCGTCCGGGTTCAGTCCCTTGCTGGGCATCATACCCACCAGAGAGCGGACGTGATCCTGGACGGCGGGCATCCGGGTGGAACCGCCCACCAGCAGCACCCGCCCCAGCTGGGAGACGGACAGCCCGGCGTCGTTGAGGGCGGTCTGCACCGGCATGGTGGTGCGCTCCACCAGGTCACGGGTCAGCTGCTCAAAGACCGCCCGTGTGACGGTGATGTCCATGTGCAGAGGCCCGGAGCGACCCTGGGCCAGGAAGGGCAGGTTGACGTTGGCGGTGGTGGAGGCGGAAAGCTCCTTCTTGGCCTTCTCCGCCGCCTCCCGCACCCGCTGGAGCGCCATGGGATCCTTGGCGATGTTGTACTTCGTCTGCTGCTTGAACTCGCTGACCAGATAGTTGGTCAGTCGCTGGTCAAAGTCGTCGCCGCCCAGATGGTTGTCTCCGCAGGTGGACAGCACCTCGATGACGCCGTCCCCAATCTCGATGATGGACACGTCGAAGGTGCCGCCGCCCAGGTCGTAGACCATGATCTTCTGGCTCTCCCCGTGGTCGAGGCCGTAGGCCAGGGCCGCCGCCGTGGGCTCGTTGATGATACGCCGGACGTTCAGCCCGGCGATGCGCCCGGCATCCTTGGTGGCCTGCCGCTGCACATCATTAAAATAGGCGGGGACGGTGATGACGGCGTCGCTCACCGTCTCGCCCAGATAGGCCTCCGCATCCGTTTTCAGCTTGTGAAGGATCATGGCGCTGATCTCCTGGGGAGTGCGACGCTTGCCTCCCAGCTCCAGCCGGGTGTCCGTCCCCATCTCCCGCTTGATAGAGGAGACGGTTCCGGCGGCGTTGGTCACCGCCTGACGCTTGGCCAGATCGCCCACCAGCCGTTCGCCGTTTTTGGTAAAGGCGACAATAGAGGGGGTGGTACGGTTTCCCTCGGCGTTGGGGATAATGACAGGCTTCCCGTTTTCCAGCACCGCCACACAGCTGTTGGTGGTGCCCAGATCGATCCCGATAATACGACTCATGACGACAGTTCCTCGTATACGAAGCGTCCGCCGCCATCTGGCCGGACGGCGCTCCTGATATGGCGTTACTGTACCATACGGAAATGAAGATTTTATGAATTTTCTTGGAACTGGCCGAAAAGGTTAAAGCCAAACTGAAAAAAGTGGGACGGCAGACGGCAAATTAGAGTATCCCGGCGGTCAAAAAACAGGGGTTGAGGGGCAAAATGCCTTTTTTGTCCCACGGGACGGAAAAAGAGGAGAAAATCCCTTGACGGGTGGGGGAAAAGAGATTAAAATGACAGCAGTTTGTTTCGGAGCGCAAGGGAGCTCTCCCTTGCGCCCTGTAATATAGTCGCCCGGATACGGCGGCGCTCTTTTTGACTGGAGGTCATGACAGCAGATGTCGAAATTAAGGAAGGTCGTACTGGTCATTTTGGCCGTTCTGTCCCTGATGGTGATTGGCGCATACGCCTTTTTGCAGGTGCAGCTCAACAAGATCAACCGTGTCACCGCCAGCGAGACGGAGTACACCACCGAGGACTTTGAGGAGGACACCGACGAGGAGGACACCATCGACAGCAGCTCCATCGACTACGGCACCGTGGAGGGCGTGGAGACGGTGGAGGGCGTGACCAACATCCTGCTGGTGGGCCAGGACACCCGGGTAGCGGGCCAGCGGGCCCGGTCGGACACCATGATTATCCTGACGGTGGACACCACCAACGGCGCCCTGAAAATGACCTCCCTCATGCGTGACCTCTATGTCCAGATTCCCGGCTACAGCGACAACAAGCTCAATGCCGCCTATGCCTTCGGCGGCTTCGACCTGCTGGATTCCACCATCGAGACCAACTTCGGCATCACCATCGACTACAATGTAGAGGTGGACTTCACCGGCTTCCAGGAGATCATCGACGCCATCGGCGGCGTGACCATTAAGCTCACCCAGTCCGAGGTGAACTACCTCTCCGGCAACAGCCAATACAGCAGCAAGGGCGGCGGCAACTCCTTCTCTGGGCTGACGGCGGGCTACAACCTCCTCAACGGGGAGGAGGCACTGGCCTACGCCCGTATCCGCTACGTCAACACCGAGGACGGCTCCTATTCCGACTTCGGCCGCACCCAGCGCCAGCGGGCGGTGATACAGGCCATTTTCAGTCAGCTCAAGGATCAGGAATTTACCGACCTGTGGGCCCTGTATGAGACGGTGGCCGACGACATCACCACCGACATGAACAACGACGAGATTCTGTCTCTCGCCCTCACCGCCTACAACCTGGGGACGGACTCCATCGAGGAATACCGTGTCCCCGAGGACGGCAGCTATTCCAGCCAGACCATCCGGAAGATGGCCGTGCTGGTGCCCACTAACTGGGATTTGCTCCGGGCGGATTTGAAGGAGTTCATCTACGGCTCCGGCTCTACTGTCGAGGGTTAAAGAGAGATTTTGCGGATTCGCACCCACCCCGGCGCACCCGAAAGGGCGCTGCGAAAAGTATAAAAAATTTGTTACGGAATGTGGAAAATTTTGCCTGTAGGGGTTGACACCCTGAAAAAACGGGGCTATAATCAAGGAGACAAACAAGGGAAGGTGTCTTCCGCATCTCCCCGGGAATAGACAAGCATGATACGCCGGGGTGTACCGGCGGAAGGGGGATATTTGAGATGAAGAAGACATATGAGGTGCCGGTGGTGGTGTTGCAGAAGTTCTTGATGAACCAGGCTGTGGCCCAGTGCACCTATACGCCGGGGACGACTGCCGGGCAGGTGACGGTTTACTGTGAAATTGGTAAACAGACGGAGACGGTTTATGCCAGCGGTTGTAGCACTACAAGTGCTAAAATTGTTCCCTATGACGGTAGTTATTATCTTGTCTGGTATACTTATGCAGGCGATACGGGCAGTAGCGGTAAACCGGATGATACTTTGACTGCTTTCTTGGCAACCCTTGTTGTTCAAGCTGGCTACTATTCAAGTACTTCTCAAGTACCATCGGGCTGGCATTATGCCGCAATTGACTATGATACGGATACTGGCGCAATTCAGACAAACCTGAGTTATTGACCTATCGGAAATAAAATTGAGAAAAAGCCAGAGGGCGTTGCGGCGCTCTCTGGCTTTTTTGAGGAGGCAGCCATGAACAAAGGCCGTGAGGTGACCATTCGCATTGGGCCGCTGGCCCTGCGCTACTGGGGGGACGATGCTCTGCTCTCTGTGTGGCCGGATGCGGAAAACTGGCAGACGGAGGCAGGGCATACCGCTACCTACTCTGTCCATATGACTCGGGTTCCGGCCCTGTCGCCGGAGGGCCGGATGGTCTACGACTTTTCCGGTCTGCAGGTCTATCTCCTTGACGGGCGGGAGTGCCGGTATTATTATTATACCGTCGATCCCCAAAAGAAACTGTTCGCCCGGTCGTTTCAGTCCGGCCCGAACACCGTCGAGCTCTCCCTGCTGGAGGGCAGCGCTCCGCCCACCCAAAACCTGAACAGCATGGTCGGCATTGAGCACTTTCTTCTGAAAGAAAACGCCTTTCTTCTTCACTCCGCCAGCGTAATCTATCAGGGCAAGGCCATTCTGTTCAGCGCTCCCTCCGGGACAGGAAAGAGCACCCAGGCAGACCTGTGGAAACGGCACACAGATGCGTCGCCCTTTAATGGCGACCGGAACCTGTTGTGGAAGCGGGACGGGCAGTGGGTGGTCACCGGCTCTCCCTGGCACGGCACCTCTACAGACTGCGTGAATGTCTGCGTTCCTCTCCGGGCCATTGCGGTGCTGCGACAGGCAATGGAGGACAGCGTGCGCCCGCTCTCTCCCGTGGAGAAAATGCTTGCCTTGCACAGCGAGACTACGGTAAACCGATGGAACGCCGAGGATGTGGCTCAGGCGTTCGAATTGGCGGAGGATTTGGCAAACAACGCCGATATTGTCGGTCTGGACTGCACCATGGAGCCCACGGCGGTCTGGACTCTGCGCCAATATTTGGAGGAAAAGCCTCATGGAACTGTATGAAACGGAAAGCCCGGTAGAGGACTATCTCCGGGCAAAGGCGGACGCATTGCGATATCCCCTGGGGGGCGGATTCGAGCTTTTGCCCCTGTGCAACATGAACTGCAATATGTGTTATGTCCGGCACAATGTCTCTGAGCTGGAGCAACCTCTGCTGACAAAAGAGGAATGGCTTCATATCGCTCAGGAAGCAAAGGAGGCAGGGGTTCTGTTCCTGCTGATAACGGGCGGGGAGCCGCTGCTGTATCCGGAATTCCGGGCGCTGTATCTGGCCCTGCGGGAGATGGGATTCATTCTGACCGTCAACACCAACGCTACGCTGATCGACGAGGAATGGGCGGATTTCTTTGCGGAGAATCCCTGCCGCAGATTGAACGTCACCCTGTACGGGGCCAGCAATGAGACCTATGATCGGCTGTGCCACAATCCAAAGGGATTTACACAGACCGTAAACGCCGTTCGTCTGCTGCTGGAACGCAATGTCATGCTGCGATTGAATTTTACCCTGACCAGAGAAAACCGTAACGACCTGGAGGACATGGTGAAGCTGGCCCGGGAGCTGGAGGTTCCCTTTGTCCCAGCAAGCTATCTGTTCCCGCCCGGAATGCGTTCCAACGAAAATGAACGGTTTTATCAGTCCCGCATGTCGCCCCGTGAGGCGGCGGAGACCAGGCTCAAGGCCACCATCCTGCGCAACCCCGGCACCACCCTGGAGGAACAGGCCCGGCTGCTGCTGAAACAGATGGAAACGCCACACGGGAATGTGGTCATGAATCAGGGCTTTACCTGCTCCGCTGCACGCTCCGGATTTTGGGTCAACTGGCAGGGCAACCTGACCGCCTGCGGCATGCTGGAAACGCCCTCTGTTGACCTGAGACAGTCGGATTTTCTCTCCGCATGGCGGGAAATCGTGGCGGAGGTACAGTCGCTTTCCAACTGTGATGAATGTAACCGCTGCCCCAAAAAATTCTTTTGTCAGTCCTGTGCCGCCTCCTGTCTGGGAGAATGCGGAGATATTCATCGTAAGCCCCAATACCTGTGCGACATCACTGACGCCATGCTGGATATCCTGCTGGAACAGCTTCCGGCAGAGGAAAGAGCGGAGCATGTGCGCCAATTGGAGGATATCTTGAATGCCAGATGACATCAAACGCCCCGGAGACGTTGAGAATTTCTCCGGGCTCAACCGACTGTTCAAATCCAAGGCAGTCCAGTATATCATCAACCTCATCGACGACGGCACCTTCCGGGACTTTTTCGGGGATTGGAAGTGGATCTTCTCCTTTAGCCGGAAGTACAAGTGGGTCATCGTCTTTTACACCGTCCTGGGCATCGTCAGCTCGTCTCTCAGCCTGCTGTCCTCCGTCATCAGCAAGTATCTGGTGGATATCGTGACGGTGGACATTGCGGTAAACGCCGACGCCACCCGGCTGTGGATTTTGATTCTGGCCATGGTGCTCAGCGCCGTGTTCAGCCTGGTGTTCTCCAGCCTGGTCAGCCGCTACTCCACCAAGCTGTGTTCTGGTCAAGCGTTTTTGTAACATTTATGGCTAAGCATTATTGGATTG
>JAJPWY010000005.1 GCA_021205725.1 Clostridiales bacterium | reverse complement strand
AAGCTGACCCAGGTGGAGTACACCGTCATGAAGCTGCTGATGGAAAATCCCGGCAAGGCCCTGTCCCGGGACGAGATATTGGAGACGGTGTGGGGCAGCGACTACTTTGGAGACGTGAAGATCGTGGACGTGAACATCCGCCGTCTCCGGCTCAAGGTGGAGGACGACCCCCAGAATCCCACCTATATCACCACCGTCTGGGGCTTCGGCTATAAGTGGGGCTTCTGATGCCGGACGGGGAAAACAGGAAAAAGGGGTTTCCCTGGTTCAAGCCGCCACAGCAGCAGGAGGGAGAGCCCTCCGCCGCCGGGGAGCCGCCCAAGGGCGACAAGCGGAGGCTCAGGGACAGGCTCAAGGATCTGATTCCCTCCGCCCAGCTGTTTCAGAAGGGCATCCGCCGCCGGTGGATGGTCAACAGCGTGGGCGTGGTGCTCAGCTTCGTGGTGCTGGCGGTCATCGCCGCTTCGGTGGGCCTGAGCAATTACTACTACAGCTCTATGCGCACCGGCATGGAGGCCCGGGTGAGAGAGGCCTGCGACTTCTTCTCCAGCTACGCCTCCACCGAGGACGAATACCTGGAGATGGCCAACTACTACATCACCGGCTTTGACGACCGGGATCGGCTGGAGCTCCAGTTCATCGACACGGAGGAGCAGCGGCTCATCCTCTCCTCTCTGGCCACCTACGGCCTCAGCGCCCAGGGCAGCGCCATGACCGAGGACGTGACCCAGGCGGTGGAGACTCAGGAGATCGGCTACTGGGTGGGCCGGGACGCCAGCACCGGGGAGCGCATTATGGCGGTCTCCGCCCCGGTCATCAACAACGGGGAGGTCAAGGGGGTCATGCGCCTGGTCACCTCCCTGTCGGTGGTGGACGGGCAGATCATCAGCATTGTCCTGGTGGTCATGCTGGTGGGCCTGCTGCTGGTGGTGATGATGTACGCCGTCAGCATCTACTTCATCAAGTCCATCGTTGACCCCATCGCCGACATCACCGAGACGGCAAACCGCATCGCCTCGGGGAGCTACGGCGTGCAGATCGAGAAGCAGAACGACGACGAGATCGGCGACCTGACCGACGCCATCAACGATATGTCGCTGAAAATCAGCCAGAACGAGAAGATGCGCAGCGAGTTCATCTCCTCCGTCTCCCACGAGCTGCGTACGCCCCTGACCGCCATCAACGGCTGGGGAGAGACGCTGCTCTCCGGGGAGATCACCGACCGGAGGGAGTATCAGAAGGGCCTGGGCATCATCGTCAGCGAGGGCGAGCGGCTGACCCAGATGGTGGAGGAGCTGCTGGACTTCTCCCGGATGGAGGACGGACGGTTCACCCTGAGCATGGAGCCGGTGGACATCAAGGCGGAGTTTGAGGACGCCGTGTTCACCTACAGCCAGATTTTCCAGAAGCAGGGCATCACCCTCCACCACAACGACTGCGAGGAGGAGTTCGAACCCATCTCCGCCGATCCCCAGCGGTTGCGGCAGGTGTTCTGCAACCTGCTGGACAACGCCGCCAAGCACGGCGGCTCCGGCGGGGTCATCCAGACCGCCATCGCCCGGCTGGAGGACACCATCTGCATCTCCATCCGGGACTACGGCCCGGGCATCCCGGAGGACGAGCTGCCCTTTGTCAAGAAGAAGTTCTACAAGGGCTCCTCCAAGGCCCGGGGCAACGGCATCGGCCTGGCGGTGTGCGATGAGATCGTCACTCGGCACGGCGGCGTGCTGGACATCTCCAACGCCCCGGGAGGCGGCTGTCTGGTGCGCATCATCCTGCCTCTGTCTCTGCCCGCCCCGTCCGCCGGCAAGCCTGCGGTCACCACCGGGGCCCTGCCTCTGGAGGAGATCCGGGCGGAGATGGCCCAGCAGCAACAGCAGGAGACGCCGTAAATTTTCAAACAAATGTTCGAAATGCACTTGCAATTAGAACGAATGTTTGATATAATAAGGGCCGAGATAGATCGACCGAAAGGAGCCGAGCATGGCTGAACAAAACGCTGAACAAAACAGGGAGAGCTGTTTCCGCACCTCCATCGGCGGACAGGCTCTGATCGAGGGCATCCTGATGCGTGGCCCGGAGAAGCAGGCCATCGTCGTCCGGCGACCGGACGGAGGGATGGAGGTACAGGTGGAGGAGCTCAAGCTCATCAAGGAGCGGTATCCCGTCCTGGGCTGGCCCCTGATTCGTGGGTGCGTGAACTTCATAGACTCCATGGTTCGGGGGGTCAAGGCGCTGATGTACTCCGCCGACTTCTACCCGGAGGAGGAAGAGGAGGAGCCTTCCAAATTCGAGCAATGGCTGGAGAAAAAGCTGGGCAGCGAGGCCTTTAGCAAGGCCATCATCACCCTGGCGGTGGTCTTGGCGGTGTGTATGTCCGTCGGGCTGTTCTTCCTGCTGCCCACCCTCATCACCGGACTGCTGGGGAACTTCATCACCATGGGCAAGCTGGCGGTGAGCCTGGTGGAGGGGTTGGTGCGCATTCTCATCTTCCTGGCCTACCTGATCCTCTGCTCCCGGATGAAGGATATGCAGCGGGTGTTCTCCTACCACGGGGCGGAGCACAAGAGCATTTTCTGCTACGAGCGGGGACTGGAGCTGACGGTGGAAAACGTCCGCAAAATGCCCCGGCACCATCCCCGCTGCGGCACCAGCTTTCTGTTTATGGTCATCGCCATCGCCATTCTGGTGCACGCAGTCATGTTCTCCCTGTATGAGCCCCCCAATCTGCTGGTGCGTATCCTGCTGCAGCTGTTGTCCCTGCCGGTCATTATGGCGGTGAGCTACGAGTTCAACCGCTACGCCGGAGGACATGACAACGTCGTGACCCGCATCCTCACGGCGCCGGGCCTGTGGATGCAGAACTTCACCACCTTCGAGCCGGACGACTCCATGATAGAGGTGGCGATCGAGGCGCTCAAGCAGGTGCTGCCCCGGGAGAAGGGACAGGACGCCTGGTAACAAACCAAAAGGAGCGAACACGCCATATGGCGATTACCTATAACAACCTTTATATGGAGCTGCGCCAGTCCTTCCGTCTGGCGGGCATCGAGGCCGCCGCTCTGGAGGCCCGGGAGCTGGTCTGCCACGGGACACACAAGACCACCGAGCAGTTCTGGGCCTGTCTGAACTACTATGTCCCCGCCCCGTCTGAGGCGGAGGTTCGGGAGCTGGCCCGCCGTCGTCTGGAGGGAGAGCCCGCCGCCTACCTGCTGGGGGAGTGGAGCTTCTGCGGACTGGATCTGGACGTGGACAACACCGTCCTCATCCCCCGGACGGACACCGAGGCGGTGGCGGAGCTGGCGGTCAGCCGGGCCAGAGAAGCGGGAGACCGGGCCCGGGTGCTGGATCTCTGCGCCGGGAGCGGCTGCATCGGCCTGGCGGTGGCGAGCTATGCCAAAAACTGCCGGGTGGTGCTGGGTGACTGCTCTCCGGACGCCGTCCGGGTGTGCAACCAGAATATCCGCCGCTGCGGTCTTCGCTCCAGCGTCACCTGCTTTCCAGTGGACGCCCTGGAGGAGCCGCCCAGACAGCTGTGGGACTTTGACATCATCGTCTCCAACCCCCCTTACATTCCCTCCGGAGACATCGACGGCCTGGACAAATCTGTCCGGGACTACGAGCCCCATCTGGCTCTGGACGGGGGAGCGGACGGCCTGGACTTCTACCGGGCCATCGCCCGGAACTGGAGGAGCGCCCTCCGGGAGAACGGCTGGCTCATCTTCGAGGTGGGCATCGGCCAGGCCGGGGACGTGGAGGACATCCTCACCGGCCAGGGCTTTGTCAACGTGACCAGCTACCCCGACACCCGGGAAATCCTCCGGGTGGTGGAGGGCCAGTGGCGGCCCGGGACAGAGAAAACGCTCTGAAAGTCCGGTTTATGGGACTTTAAATGAGATAAGATACCGTCAAACACATAGAGAGGAAGAAATCAGCTATGGCAGCAAAAAAACAACCGGCGATCCGCCCTGCGGCACCCGCCAGCGACAAGAAAAAGGCACTGGAGACCGCCGTGGCTCAGATCGAGCGCACCTATGGCAAGGGCTCCATCATGCGCATGGGAGACAACACCTCCATCCAGGTGGAGACCATCCCCACCGGCTCTCTGGGGCTGGATCTGGCCCTGGGCATCGGCGGCCTTCCCAGAGGGCGTATCGTGGAGATCTACGGCCCCGAGTCCTCCGGTAAGACCACCCTGGCTCTCCACGTGGTGGCCGAGGCCCAAAAGCTGGGCGGCGAGGTGGCCTACATCGACGCTGAGCACGCCTTGGATCCCAGCTACGCCCGGGCCCTGGGGGTGGACATCGACTCCATGCTCATCTCCCAGCCGGACACCGGCGAGCAGGGCCTGGAGATCACCGACCAGCTGGTGCGCTCCGGCGCCATCGACGTGGTGGTGGTGGACTCCGTGGCCGCCCTGGTGCCCCGGGCAGAGATCGAGGGGGAGATGGGGGACAGCTATGTGGGCCTCCACGCCCGGCTTATGAGCCAGGCCCTGCGCAAGCTCACCGGCTCCATCGGCAAGACCAACTGCATCTGTATCTTCATCAACCAGCTCCGGGAAAAGGTGGGGGTCATCTACGGAAACCCGGAGGTCACCACCGGCGGACGGGCGCTGAAATTCTACTCCTCCGTCCGTATCGAGGTGCGCCGGATCCAGACCTTGAAGGTGGGGGACGACCTGATCGGCAACCACACCCGGGCGAAGATCGTGAAAAACAAGGTGGCGCCTCCCTTCCGTGAGGCGGAGTTCGACATCATGTACGGCACCGGCATCTCCAAGGAGGGCGAGATCGTAGACCTGGCGGCGCAGCTGGGCCTGATCGAGAAGTCCGGCTCCTGGTACGCCATGGGGGAGACCCGTCTGGGCCAGGGCCGGGACGCCGCCAAGCAGTATATGACCGATCATCCCGACGTGGCCGCCGAGCTGGAGAAGCAGATCCGGGCCAACGCCTACAAGCTGATGAGCCGCCAGTCCATGGTGGCGGCCCGGGCCGCCGGGCGGGTTCCCGCCGAGGAGCCCAAGGCGGAGCCCGCTCCATCCACTCCGTCTGCCGACAGCCGGAAGCCGGTGGTGGACGATCTGGACATCTCCGCCGAGGACTTTGAAGGCTGATGCCGAAGGTCGATCGGGTAGAGCCGTCCAAGCACGTGAAGGGCAGGTTCCTGGTGTTCCTGGACACCGGCTCTCTCATCAAGGTGGGGGAGCAGGAGCTACTGGACTTTGGCCTCCGTCCCGGCCTGGAGCTGGAGGGAGAGACGCTGCAACGGCTCATCGCCAGCAGCGAGGACACCTCCGCCCGGGAGCGGGCGGCCCGAATGATCGGGGCCAGGCCCCTGTCCAAGGCGGAGCTGGTGGATAAGCTGGTTGCCAAGGGAGAGGGCCGCCCCCAGGCGGAACGGGCCGCCGACCGGCTGGAGGAGCTGGGCGCTGTCAACGACAGGGAGTATGCCAAAACGGTGGTGCGCCACTATGACCGGATGGGCTACGGGCCCCAAAAGCTCCGGGAGGAGCTGTACCGCCGGAAAATCCCCCGGGACTGCTGGGCGGACGCCCTGGCGGAGGCCCGGCCGGAGGAGGAGGCTGCAGCGGATTACCTGGCCTCCAAATGCCGGGGAGCGGCCTCCGACCCCCGCAGCTATCAGCGCCAGACCAACGCCCTGCGCCGCCGGGGGTTCTCCTGGCAGGCCATCCGGTCGGTGATGGGAGCCTGTCCCACGAAGGAGAATGACTGGGACTGACCGTTAAGATGTATGAAGAAAAAGTAAATTTGGACAACCCTTGGGAGCTGAGGCTTTACCCCGGCTCCCAAATCTGATATACTGGCAGGAGTGAAGGAGGGATTCCATTGGGTTATTCCATCGCCTTTATCAGCCTCGGCTGTGATAAAAACCGGGTCAACTGCGAGCAGATGGCCGCCCTGGTGCAGGATGCGGGCCATTTCGTGGTGGACGAGCCGGAGGGGGCCGACCTCTGCGTGGTCAACACCTGCGGCTTCATCGACGCCGCCAAGGAGGAGGCCATCGCCAACATCCTGGAGATGGCCGCATTGAAGGAGCAGGGCCTGCTGAAAAAAATTTTGGTCACCGGCTGCCTCTCCCAGCGGTATCAGGAGGAAATCAAGGAGGAGCTGCCCGAGGTGGACGGACTTCTGGGCACCGGGAGCTATACCGACATCGTGGCCGCCGTGGAGGAGGTCATGCGCGGGGACTATCCGGAGCATTTCGGCGACATCAACAACACCTTTGAGGACGGAGACCGGATGGTGTCCACCAACCCCTGGACGGCGTATCTGAAAATTGCCGAGGGCTGCTCCAACCGGTGCGCCTTTTGCGCCATCCCCAGTATCCGGGGCAGGTATCGCAGCCGCTCCATGGAGAGCATCCTGGCGGAGGCCCGGGCCCTGGCGGACAGCGGCGTGGAGGAGCTGATCCTCATCGCCCAGGACGTGAGCCGCTACGGGAAGGAGCGGTATGGGCGGTATATGTTGCCCCAACTGCTCACCGAGCTGTGCAAGCTGGACTTCCACTGGATACGCCTCCACTATCTCTATCCCGACGCCATCACCGACGAGCTCATCGACGTCATGGCCCGGGAGGACAAGATCGTCAACTATGTGGACATCCCCATCCAGCACGTCAGCGACCGTATTCTGACCGCCATGTGCCGCCGGGGGACGAAGGCCCAGATCACCGAGCTGTTCCACACCCTCCGCCGTCGTCTGCCGGGGGTGGTCATCCGCACCAGCCTGATCTGCGGCCTCCCCGGAGAGACGGAGGAGGAGTTTGACGAGCTGTGCCGGTTCCTCCGGGAGGAGCGTCTAGAGCGGGCGGGAGTATTCCAGTTCTCCCCGGAGGAGGGGACGCCTGCCGCCGCCATGCCCGACCAGGTTCCGGCGGAGACTGCCCAGCGGCGGGTGGAGCTGCTCACCGACCTCCAGAGCCGGGTCATGGACGGGTGGAACGAGGCTCATCTGGGCCAGGTGGTAGAGGTTCTCTGCGAGGGATTTGACGAGGATATGGGCTGCTGGGCGGGCCGTACCTATGCCGACTCCCCGGGCATCGACGGCACGGTGTATTTCACCGCCGCAGGAGAGGTTCCTGCGGGCACCTTCGTCCCGGTGCTGCTCACCGGCACAGAGGACGGAGAGTTGCTGGGAGAGATTGACCAGTGGGAGGAGACGCTATGAATACCGCCAACAAGATCACCCTCTTTCGGGTGGCGCTCATCCCCGTGTTTGTCATCGTCTGCTATTGGGAGGCTCCCGCCGCCCAGTGGGTGGCTCCCGCCGCCCAGTGGGTGGCTCTGGGCCTGTTCATCGTCGCCAGCGTCAGCGACTTTGTGGATGGCTACATCGCCCGTAACTTTAACCAGGTCACGGACTTCGGCAAGTTCCTAGACCCCATTGCGGATAAGCTGCTGGTGACCGCCGCCATGCTCATCTTCGTGGAGCAGGGCCGGATGCCCGCCTGGGTGTTGCTGTGCGTCATTGCCCGGGAGTTCGCCGTCTCCGCCCTCCGGCTGGTGGCGGTGGACAACGGGCGAGTCATCGCCGCCGCCTGGTCGGGAAAGGTCAAGACCGCCTGCACCATGGTGGGCATCTGCCTGATGCTGGCCTTCCGCCAGTGGCCGGTGCTGGACATGGTGGTGAACGCCGTCATCCTGGTGACCACCGTTTATTCCGGGGTGGAGTATTTCCGGAAGAACCGGGACGCTCTGAATCCCGGGAAGTGATGTGAACCGACAGGGCAGAAAAGCGCAGAAACGAAAGGCTTAATTGACGGAAGCGGAGGGAAGGCGACCGGCAGCGAGAGGCGAAAACGGCGCCTCTCTCCCTTCTCTGAATTTTTTTCAGTTTTTCCGCAGACGGCGTTTTTTGCAGGAAAGGCAGGACTAAATGGGTGCTCAGGGCTGCCAGGATTTTCCAGATTGGCTCCGGAGGACGACAAAATTTCCCGTGGATGGATTGACACCAACGGGGAGAGATGATAGTATAATACAAGTGATAAGACGTGATGAAGGGGAAGAGTAGCGCAGAATTGCCAGTCAGCGAGGACGGGTCATCGGATGGGAGCCTGTCTCTGGCCGTTTGCGTGAAGGTGCGCCCCGGAGCGGGAGGGCAATGCCTCCGGAGGCCACCGTTACCGGCCGTCGAGTGATAAACGAGAGTGGAACCGCGGTTTGAATCGCCTCTTGCCTTTGGGCAGGAGGCGTTTTTTGTGCCCGGTTTGGCGGTATTTCAGCGAAATATGGAGCGTATGTAGATGAAACTGTTTCAAAGACTGAGCGAGCTGCTGGGGGCGTATCAGGCCAGAGACCCCGCCGCCCGGAGCAAGCTGGAGATTTTCCTGCTCTACCCCGGCGTCCTGGCCACCATCTATTATCGGCTGGCCCATTTCCTTCACGTCCACGGCCTGCGGTTCCTGGCCCGATGTATCTCCCAGTGGGCCCGGTTCTGGACGGGCATCGAGATCCACCCGGGCGCTACCATCGGCCGCCGCCTGGTCATCGACCACGGCATGGGCATCGTCATCGGCGAGACGGCGGAGCTGGGGGACGACGTGCTGCTCTATCAGGGAGTGACCCTGGGCGGCACCGGCAAGGATCAGGGCAAGCGTCACCCCACCATCGGCAACAATGTGCTCATCGGCTCCGGGGCCAAGGTGCTGGGGCCCTTCAAGGTGGGGGACGGGGCCCGCATCGCCGCCAATGCGGTGGTTTTGCAGGAGGTTCCCCCGGACGCCACCGCCGTGGGCGTTCCCGCCCATGTGGTGAAGATCTCCGGCCAGCGGGTGGCCTACGCCAGCAACGTGGATCAGATCCATGTCACCGACCCTGTGGCCGAGACCATGAAGTCCCTGCTCTCCCGGGTGGAGTTCCTGGAGCGGCAGATGGACGAACAATATTTACGCAATCAGCAGAGACAGGAAGCTGAACAGGAGGAGCAGTAATGGAAATTTTCAACTCTATGACCCGCCGCAAGGAGGAGTTTGTTCCCATCGAGGAGGGCAAGGTGCGGATGTACGCCTGCGGCCCCACCGTCTATAATCTGATCCACGTGGGCAACGCCCGGCCCATCATCCTCTTTGACGTGCTCCGGCGGTATCTGGAGTACCGGGGCTATGATGTGACCTTCGTGCAGAACTTTACCGACGTGGACGACAAGATCATCAAACGGGCCAACGAGGAGGGCATCTCCAGCCAGGAGGTGGCGGAGAAGTATATTAAGGAGTACTTCACCGACGCCCAGGGCCTGGGGGTTCGCCCCGCCACCATCCACCCCAGGGCCACCGAGACCATGGACGAGATCATCGACCTGGTGCAGACCCTGGTGGACAAGGGCTACGCCTACCCGGTGCCCAGCGGGGACGTGTACTACCGCACCCTGAAATTCAAGGGCTACGGCAAGCTGTCCCACCAGCCCATCGAGGATCTGATGTCCGGGGCCCGCATCGACGTCAACGATGAGAAGGAGAACCCCCTGGACTTCGCCCTGTGGAAGGCGGCCAAGCCCGGGGAGCCCGCCTGGGACTCCCCCTGGGGCAAGGGCCGTCCCGGCTGGCATATCGAGTGCTCTGCCATGAACCGGAAGTACCTGGGCAAGACCATCGACATCCACTGCGGCGGCGAGGATCTCCAGTTCCCCCACCATGAGAACGAGATCGCCCAGTCCGAGGCGGCCAACGACGCTCCCTTTGTCCACTACTGGATGCACAACGGCTTTTTGAACATCGACAACAAGAAGATGTCCAAATCCCAGGGGAATTTCTTCACCGTCCGGGATGCGGCTCAGGTCTATGGTTATGAGCCCATCCGCCTGTTCATGCTCTCCGCCCACTACCGCACCCCCCTGAACTACTCTGCGGAGTCCCTCCAGCAGGCCCAGGCCGCTCTGGATCGGCTGTACTCCGCCCGGGACAACCTGACCTTCCTGGCGGAAAACGGCGGGGAGGGCGGCCCCAACCCGGCGGAGCAGGCGGTTCTCGACGAGGCGGGGACTTATCGGGAGCGGTTCGACGCCGCCATGGACGACGACTTCAACACCGCCGACGCCGTCTCCGTCCTCTTTGAGCTGGTTCGGGCGGCGAACCGGGCGGTGGCCCCGGAGCAGAAGCCCACAAAGGCGGGGGCGGCGGCCCTGCTGAAGCTAATCGGGGAGTTCACCGACGTTCTGGGCCTGCTCTATTCCCGGAAGGAGGAGGAGAACCTGGACGACCAGGTGGAGGCCCTCATCGCCCAGCGCCAGGCGGCCCGGGCCGCAAAGAACTGGGCGGAGGCCGACCGCATCCGGGACGAGCTGAAGCAAATGGGGATAATCCTCAAGGATACCAAACAGGGCGTTCAGTGGAAAAAAGAGTGAGCGACCCGGACAGGAGCGGGGGAGGGAGCGACCTCCTCCGCTCCCTCTTTGCCCGGGCTTTTTAAAGCGGAGAGAGCTGTTCGCTAAAATTCGGAAAAATTTCTGTGAAAATGGTTGACATTGGTAAAATGATGGATTATAATAAACCCACTAACAAGTATAGGTTTGACTGTGTGGCTGGGCTTGTGCAACGGATTGGCTTTTCCTGTGACGGGCTTAGCCATGACAACATTTATCCGGCTGAGTGACAGACCAAATCGACTTGGTAAAAGGAGCATGATTCATCTATGTTAAAGGAAAACGAAGCGAAGATCTTCGAGCTGCTGAATAACGACGAGCTGGCATCCAAGGTGATGGAGATCGTCCGGGCAGACGAGGCAGAGCGCCGTGCCGCCCTGGTGAGACGTCAGAGCGAGGGCCTGCGCAACGCCCGGGAGCGTGGCGTCCGTCTGGGCCGTCCCCCTGCGAAGCGCCCCAGAAAGTTCCAGAGCATCTACACCATGTACTGCGACGAGAAGGTCAGCGCCCGTGCCGCTTCTCAGATGCTGGGCGTCTCTCCCGGCACCTTCAAGCGCTGGGTGCTGGAGGAGCAGAAGCGGGAGCAGGAGGGCAAGACTGCCGAGCAGCCCGCTGAGAGCGAGTCCACCGAGTCCACCGAGGCCTGAGAACAATCAATGCTGATGCAATGCGGCGGTTCCGAAGATTCGGAGCCGCCGTTTTTCGATTTCCCTTTTCTTTTCCCTCACAATCAGGTATACTGCTGGTAGCAAACAGACGAGGTGAGAACGGTTGGAGCTGACGCCGTCACAATTCAATGAGCGGGAGATCCTCCGCTACCTGGGCTGCACCCGGGAGCCGCCGGAGGAGCTGCTCCGCCTTGTCCGGGAGGGGATCGCCCAAATTGCGGAGACGGCCCGGCCCCGGCTGGTCTGGCGGCTGCTGGAGCTGGAAGGAACTCACCCGGTGGGCACCTCCGTTACCTTTCAGGGGGAGGACATCCGCCGCCATTTACAGGGCTGCCACCAGGTCGTCCTGATGGCGGTCACACTGGGCCCCGACGTGGAGACCCTGCTTCTCCGAAAGGAGGTGCAGGACATGGCCCAGGCTTTGGTGCTGGACAGCTGCGCCTCCGCCGGGGTGGAGGCGGTCTGTGACCAGTTGGAGGAGCAGCTCCGGGCCGAGTGGCAGGAGAGGGGAAAGTATCTCACCGACCGGTTCAGCCCCGGGTACGGGGACTTCCCCATCGGGCAGCAGCCGGAGCTGTGCCGCCTGCTGGACACCCAGCGGCGGATCGGTCTGTCCCTGACCGCCAGCGGCATTATGGTGCCCCGAAAGTCGGTGACGGCGGTGCTGGGCATTGCGGACACCCCCCGGCACCGGCGGAGCCAGGGCTGTGTGGGCTGCGCCATGTACGAAAACTGCGCCATGAGAAAAGGAGGGACTCCCTGTGGAGGATAACAAGCGGAGCGAGACGCCGTTCCTGCTGCTGGACGGGGCCATGGGCACCCAACTGCTGGCGGCGGGGATGCCCCTGGGGATGCGGCCGGAGCTGATGTGCTTTGAGGCACCGGAGATCGTGGAGGGCGTCCACCGGGACTATATCCGGGCGGGCAGCGGCGTGATCTACGCCAACACCTTCGGGGCCAACGGCCACAAGCTGGCAGGGACAGGCTACCGGCCCGCCCAGGTGGTGGGCCGGGCGGTGGAGATCGCCCGCCGGGCCGCTCAGGGCACCGATGTAAAGGTGGCGTTGGACATCGGCCCCATCGGGGAGCTGCTGGAGCCGCTGGGCACCCTGTCCTTCCAGGAGGCCTATGACCTCTACCGGGAGATGGTGGAGGCGGGAGCCGCCGCCGGAGCCGACCTGGTGGTCTACGAGACGATGACCGACCTGGGAGAGGTTCGGGCGGCGGTGCTGGCGGCGAAGGAGCACTCCTGCTTGCCGGTGTACGTCACCATGACCTTTGAGGAGAACCACCGCACCTTCACCGGCTGCACCGTCCCGGCCATGGCCCTGACCCTCCAGGGGTTGGGTGTGGACGCCATGGGGGTGAACTGCTCCCTGGGGCCGGAGGAAATCTACCCCCTTATGGAGGAGCTGGTGCAGTGGACAGACCTCCCTCTCATCGTCAAGCCCAACGCCGGGCTCCCCGACCCGGTGACCAACACCTATCATTTGACACCGGAGGAATTTGCCCGGCAGATGAGCGCCTTTGCCGACCTGGGCATCACTGTCCTGGGGGGCTGCTGCGGCACCACCCCGGACTTTATCCGCGCCCTGTCCGCCGCCCTGGAGGGCCGCACCCCGGGGAAACGGCCGGCCAGGAGCCGTCACGGGGTCTGCTGCGCCTCCAGAGTGGTGGAGTTAAACGGCGTCCGGGTCATCGGGGAGCGCATCAACCCCACGGGGAAAAAGCGGTTCCAGCAGGCCCTCCGGGAGCATGACCTGAACTATATTCTGGAGCGTGGCATGGAGCAGCAGGAGGCGGGGGCGGACATCCTGGACGTGAACGTGGGACTGCCCGGCCTGGACGAGCCTGCCATGATGGTGGACGTGGTCTCCGCCCTCCAGGCCATGGTGCCCCTGCCGTTGCAGATCGACTCCTCTGACCCACGGGCTATCGAGGCGGGCCTCCGGTGCTACACCGGCAAGGCCATCGTCAACTCGGTCAACGGCAAGGGGGAGGTGCTGGCCTCCGTCCTGCCCATCGTCAAAAAGTACGGGGCCGCCGTGGTGGGACTGGCCATGGACGAAAACGGCATCCCCCAGACGGCGGAGGAGCGGATGACCATCGCCCGGCGCATCCTGAACGCCGCCCTGGAGGTGGGTATTCCCCGGGAGGACGTGTATATCGACTGCCTGACCCTCACCGTCTCTGCCCAGCAGGAGCAGGCGGCGGAGACCCTCTCCGCCGTGCGGCAGGTGAAGGAGGAGCTGGGGCTGCACAACGTCCTGGGGGTGTCCAACATCTCCTTCGGTCTGCCGGATCGCACCCGCATCACGGAGAGCTTTCTGGTGCAGGCCATGCAGTGCGGCCTCGACCTGCCCATCATCAACCCCAACCAGAGGCAGATGATGGACGCCGTGGCCACCTTCCGGGTGCTCTCCGGGGAGGATCGGGACGCCGCCGCCTATATCCAGCGGTTCGCCAACACCCCCGCCGCCGCATCTGCGGCCCCCGCCGCCCCGGTGGGGGGAGAGAATATGGACATGGCTACCGCCGTGGGCAAGGGATTGAAGGATGAGTGCCGCCGCCTGACGGTGGAGCTGCTGAAAACAAAGACAGAGCTGGAGATCGTCAACGAGGAGCTCATCCCCGCTCTGGATCTGGTGGGGGAACGGTACGAGCGGCAGGAGATATTCCTCCCCCAGCTCATCAACTCCGCCAACGCCTCCTGTGAGGCCTTTGAGGTCATCAAGCAGTCCATCCTAGACCGGGGGGGAGAGTCCGTCTCCAAGGGGAAGATCGTTATGGCCACGGTGGAGGGAGACATCCACGACATCGGCAAGAACATCGTCAAGGTCATTCTGGAGAACTACGGCTACCAGGTCATCGACCTGGGCCGGGACGTGCCGGTGCAGAAGGTGGTGGACGCCGCCATCGCCCACGACGTGCGGCTGGTGGGCCTCTCTGCCCTGATGACCACCACGGTGGAGAGCATGCGCCGCACCATCGCCGCCCTGCACGAGTCCGGCCACCCCTGTAAAATCTGGGTGGGTGGCGCAGTGCTCACCCCGGAGTACGCCAAAGAGATCGGGGCGGACTTCTACGCCAAGGACGCCCGGGAGAGCGTGGAGATCGCCCGGAAGGTGCTGGGGTGACGAATACCGAAATTTTTTTGAAAAATCCGGAAAAAACCCTTGCAAATGGGAACACTTTATAGTATAGTAACTCAGGATTACGCACACCAGGGGGATTTTGCGCCCTGTTGCCGCATGCGGTGGACGCAGAGGATGAACCCGGTGGAGGGATCAACAAATTTTTTAGGAGGAATCAATCCATGGCAGTCGTATCTATGAAACAGCTCCTGGAGGCCGGCGTTCACTTCGGCCACCAGACCCGTCGGTGGAACCCCAAGATGGCCGCTTACATTTACACCGAGCGCAACGGCATCTATATCATCGACCTGCAGAAGACGGTGAAGAAGCTGGAGGAGGCCTACTCCTTCGTGAAGGACATCGCCGCCGAGGGCAAGACCGTTCTCTTTGTGGGCACCAAGAAGCAGGCTCAGGACGCCATCCGTGAGGAGTCCGGCCGCTGCGGTATGTTCTATGTGAACTCCCGCTGGCTGGGCGGCATGCTGACCAACTTCAAGACCATGCGCACCCGTGTGGACCGTCTGGCTCAGCTGAAGAAGATGCAGGAGGACGGCACCTTTGACATGCTCCCGAAGAAGGAGGTCATCAAGCTGATCCACGAGATGGAGAAGCTGGAGAAGTACCTGGGCGGCGTCAAGGAGATGAAGACCCTGCCCGGCGCCATCTTCGTGGTGGATCCCCGGAAGGAGCACAACGCTATCGCCGAGGCCCGGAAGCTGGGCATCCCCGTGGTCGCCATCGTGGACACCAACTGTGACCCCGACGAGGCCGACTACCCCATCCCCGGCAACGACGACGCTATCCGCGCCATCCGCCTGATCTCCGGCGTAATCGCCAACGCCGTCATCGAGGGCAAGCAGGGCAACGACGAGGCCGCCGAGGCGGAGGAGAAGGCCGCCGAGTGAGGTCGGCCGGACAACGATACGATTAACAGGAGGTAGTATATCATGGCTGCTATTAGCGCAAAGCTGGTCAAGGAGCTCCGGGAGCTGACCGGCGTGGGTATGATGAACTGCAAGCAGGCTCTGGTGGCCTGCGACGGCGATAAGGACAAGGCCATCGACTGGCTGCGGGAGAAGGGCCTGGCCGCTCAGACCAAGAAGGCCGGCAAGGTGGCCGCCGAGGGCGTGTCCTACGCCATGGTGGACGACAACGGCGTGGGCGTGGTGCTGGAGGTCAACTCTCAGACCGACTTCGTCGCCAAGAACGACATTTTCCAGGCCTTCGTCAAGGACGTGGCCCTGGTGGTGGCACAGCAGAACCCCGCTGACGTGGAGGCCCTGAAGAACGCCACCTATCCCGGCACCGACCGCACCGTGGACGCTGTCACCGCCGACAAGGTGCTGTCCATCGGCGAGAACATCCAGATCCGCCGCTTTGTCCGCTATGAGGGCGGCGTCAACGTCCCCTATGTTCACATGAACGGCAAGATCGGCGTCCTGGTCAACCTGGCCGTGGAGGGCATCGACAACACCGACGCTGTGGTGGAGCTGGGCAAGGACCTGGCTATGCAGATCGCCGCCATGAGCCCCACCTATGTCTCCTCCGCTGAGGTCCCCGCCGACGAGGTGGAGAAGGAGAAGGCAGTGCAGCTGGCCAAGGCTCTGGAAGAGGGCGCCGCCAACATCAAGCTCCCCGAGGCCAAGCGGCAGATGATCGCCGAGAACAAGGTCAAGGGCCGTATGAACAACTATTTCGCCGAGGTGTGCCTGCTCAACCAGGGCTACGTCAAGGAGAACAAGACCACCGTCGATCAGCACGTCAAGGCGGTTGCCAAGCAGCTGGGCGGCAAGGTCACCGTGGTGAAGTTCACCCGCTTCGTCACCGGCGAGGGCATCGAGAAGAAGGAGGACGATTTCGCCGCAGAGGTCGCCTCCATGATCAAGTGAGCTGCCCGTTCTAAAACAGTAAAAAACGAACCCGACTGGATTCAGCCGGGTTCGTTTTTTCGTTATTCCGCCGGGTTCACGTGTACCATGCAGTGCTTTACCTGGGGATAGGTCTGCTCGATCTGGTCGTGGACGGTCTGGGCGATGGCGTGGGCCTCCACCAGGGGCAGGTCGCCGTCGGCGGAGAACTCCACGTCCACATACAGCTTTGCCCCGAACTGCCGGGTTTTGAGCAGGTCCAGGGAGCGAACCCCCTCCTGACGGAGCACCAGCTCCCCCATCTCCCGCTCCAGCCTGGGGGAGGCCGCCCGGTCGGTGAGCTTCTCCACTGCGTCCCGGAAGATATCCAGGGCCGCCTTGAGGATGAACAGACAGATGACCAGACTGGCGATGGGGTCCAGGATGGGGAAGCCCAGTCTCGCCCCGGCCACGCCGATGAGACTGCCCACCGAGGAGAGGGCGTCGGACCGGTGGTGCCAGGCGTCCGCCATCAGGGCGGCGGAGCCGCACTTCCTGGCGGCCCATCTGGTGTACCAGAACATCCCCTCCTTGACGGCGATGGAGACTGCCGCCGCCCACAGGGCTATCGTTCCGGGGATCTCCAGGTCGGTGTATCCTGCGGAGGCGATGTCCCGGATGGCGGAGACGCCGATGGCCCCGCCGGTCAGAGCCAGCACCACCGCCAGCAGCACGGCGGCCACGCACTCCAGCCGCTCATGGCCGTACTCGTGGTCGCTGTCCGCCGCCCGGCCGGAGAGCTTCAGCCCAATCATGACGATGACGGTGGAAAACACATCCGAGGCGGAGTGGACGGCGTCAGAGACCATGGCGGCGGAGTGGCCCACCAGGCCCGCCGCCAGCTTGCCTGCGGAGAGAAGAAGGTTGAGGATCATGGTCTGCCAGGAGACCTTCATGGCCAGGTCGAGGTGTTTGCTTTGCTCCATAGCGGCGCCCTCCCAAAACGATTCGATGTGGCGGTTCCTCAAAAGAAAAACCGAACTGCGCTGTCACCCTGTCCATAGATAGATAAAGACATCCGTGGAACCATGTCGCTGTCCCACGGATGTCTCTTTTCCGCTGCCTTTCGGCCCGGCTCAATGCCTGTTCAGTCTGCCATTCATACGGGTGGTAGATTGTTGCCCTACTGTAGCACGGAGGGGGTGGGATGGTCAAGGCTAACTTGGAGGATTTTCGCCAGACCCCTTGGCTCCCTCTGTGAGGGAGCTGTCGCCGCAAGGCGACTGAGGGAGAGCAGTAGAGGCTGGCGATACCCTAAAAGCTTCCGGCGAATTCGTACCGACCTACTGCGAATTCGCCCGGGTGCCTATCTTGCCGTGGGTGCGTGCTGCTCTCCCTCCGTCACGGCTTCGCCGTGCCACCTCCCTCACAGAGGGAGGCAAGGAGGTTGTGCATTTTCTTGTCGCTCTCCAAAATTCCCTCCCCCGAAATGCCCCATCTCCATCTGTTCCCATCCCTGAAACTGTGCTATAATAGGGCTATTGAATCCACAAAAAGGAGCGGCCCCAATGAAACTGATGGTTCTGGACGGCAATTCGATCGTCAACCGGGCCTATTATGGCGTCCGTCTGCTGAGCACTCACGACGGGCTGTATACCAACGCCATCTACGGCTTTGTCAACATCCTGCAAAAGCTGGTGGACGAGGAGCAGCCGGAGGCCCTGTGCGTCACCTTCGACCTGAAAGCCCCCACCTTCCGCCACAAGGCGTATGAGGGCTACAAGGCCACCCGCCACGCCATGCCGGAGGAGCTGGCCATGCAGATGCCGGTGCTGAAAGAGGTGCTGGACGCCATGAACATCCCCCGCTATGAGCTGGAGGGCTGGGAGGCGGACGACCTGCTGGGCACCATCTCCCGGAAATGCGAGGCGGACGGCTGGGACTGCATCATTGTCACCGGGGACAAGGACTCCCTCCAGCTCATCACGGAGCACACCAGGGTGAAGCTGGTGACCACCCGCATGGGCCAGACCACCACCAAGGACATGACCCCGGAGGCCTTCCGGGAGGTCTACGGCTTCGACCCCATCCACATGATCGACCTGAAAAGCCTGATGGGGGACAGCTCGGACAACATCCCCGGTGTCAAGGGCATCGGGGAAAAGACCGCCATGGGGCTGGTCCAGACCTACGGCTCGGTGGAAAACCTCTACGCCAACTTCGACCAGGCGGAGCTGAAGCCCGCCCAGCGGCGGAAGCTGGACGAGGGCCGGGAGATGGCGAAGCTGTCCTACGACCTGGCAACCATCCACTGCGACGCCCCCATCGACTTCCGCCCGGAGGACGCCCTCCGCCGTCCGGTGGACAACGACGCCCTCTATGCCCTGTTCCTCCGGCTGGAGTTCTCCCGGCTCATCGAGCGGTTCGGCCTGACGCCGCCGGAGCAGACCGCCGCACCGGACGCACAGGAGCCGGAGGTGCAGGTGGAGGTCATCGACCTGCTGACCCAGGCTCAGGCGGAGGCGGTCTACCCCCAGTGGGAGAACGCGCCCTATGTCACCGTGCTGCCCCTGGCCAGTCTGGACGGGGTGACGGTCAGCGTGGCGACGGGGGAAGGGCAGGAGACGCTCTACGACATCCGCCAGAGCCGCTATCAGGGGGACTATGACGCCCTGCTCCGGGAGCTGTTCTCCGGCAGGGTGAAAAAGGTGGCCCACGGGGTCAAGACCCTGTGCGAGGCCCTGCTGGCGGAGGGACTGCCCACCGAGGGCTTTGTGTTCGACACCGAGCTGGCGGCCTATCTGTTAGACCCCACGGCGGGGAGCTATGAGCTGCCCAAGCTCGCCATGCACTATTTCCAGAAGGACATGGAGGCCAAAGCGATTTATCAGGCGGAGGACGCCTTTACCGCCCTCTCTGACAGCTTAAAAGCCCAGACCGCCTGGTATGAGGACACCGCCCTCATTGAGGCCCTCTATCAGGTGATGGAGCCGAAGCTCCGGGAGCTGGGGATGCTGGAGCTGCTGAACGAGGTGGAGCTGCCTCTCTGCCCGGTGCTGGCGGAGATGGAGCAGGCGGGCTTTCTGGTGGACCGGAAGGCCCTGGCGGACTTCGGGGAGATGCTGGCCGAAAACATCGACAGGGCCCAGCAGGAAATTTACCGGATGGCGGGCCGGGAATTCAACATCAACTCCACCCAACAGCTGGGGGTGGTGCTGTTTGAGGACCTGGGCCTGCCCACCTTCAAAAAGACGAAGCGGGGCTACTCCACCAACGCCGACGTGCTGGAAAAGCTCAAGCCCTATCACCCCATCATTCAGCAGATTTTGGACTACCGGCAGCTGACCAAGCTGAAATCCACCTATGTGGACGGGCTGACGAAGGTGATCGGCCCGGATGGACGCATCCACACCAGCTTCCAGAACACCGTCACCGCCACCGGGCGGCTGTCCTCGGTGGAGCCGAATTTGCAGAATATCCCCGTCCGCACCCCTCTGGGGGCGGAGATGCGGAAGATGTTTATGGCGGCCCCGGGGAACGTGCTGGTGGACGCGGACTATTCCCAGATCGAGCTGCGCCTGCTGGCCCACATCGCCGGGGACGAGAGGATGCGGGAGGGCTTCCGCACCGGGGCGGACATCCACACCGCCACAGCCGCCCAAGTGTTCGGCGTGCCGGAGGAGGAGGTCACGAAGCAGATGCGCTCCTCCGCCAAGGCGGTGAACTTCGGCATCGTCTACGGCATCTCCGCCTTCTCCCTGGCCCAGGACATCGGCGTGGCCCAGTGGCAGGCCAAGGAGTATATGGAGCGGTACTTTGACAAGTATTCCGGCATCCGGGACTACCAGAAAAACATCGTGGCAAAGGCGAAGGAGGACGGCTATGTCTCCACCGGGATGGGCCGCCGCCGGTGGCTGCCGGAGCTGAAAAGCTCCAACTTCAACCTCCGCTCCTTCGGGGAGCGGGTGGCGCTGAATATGCCCATTCAGGGAACCGCCGCCGATATTATCAAGCTGGCCATGATCCGGGTGCAGGCCCGGCTGAAATCGGAGGGCTATCAGGGCCGCCTGGTGCTCCAGGTACACGATGAGCTGATCGTGGAGTGCCCGGAGTCGGAGGGCGACGCCATCGCCCAACTACTGGAGGAGGAGATGGAGCGGGTGGTCTCCCTGTCCGTCCCTCTGGTGGCCGAGGCCAAGGTGGGCAAATGCTGGGCGGACGCCCACTGAATCACACAGAAGGAGAATTTTTTCATGAGCGAATGGAAACCGGTGATGGCCTCCGTGCCCGAAAAGGCCCGGCAACCCATCCCTTATCAGCTGGTCCCCATGAACCGGGAGCTGGTGCCCCAGATCGCCGCGCTGGAGCGGCAGATCTTCTCCATGCCCTGGACGGAGGAGATGCTCAATGACGAGCTGGACAGCCTGACCAGCTCCTGCATCGTGGCCGTCACGGGCGAGCGGGAGGTGCTGGGCTACGCCAGCCTGACGGTGGTGCTGGACGAGGGCTATATCAACAACATCGCCGTGAAGGAGGAGTACCGCCGCCAGGGGCTGGCCAGCGACCTGCTGGGGGTGTTCCTCCGGTTTGCCCAGGCCCAGCATCTGTCCTTTCTCACCCTGGAGGTGCGGGAGAGCAACCACGCCGCCCGGAACCTCTACACCAAGTTCGGCTTTCAGGAGACGGGCCGCCGGAAGAACTATTACGACAAGCCCACGGAGGACGCCCTGCTCATGACCCGGTTCCTCCGGCAGGAGGAGGGCGAGCAATGAACATCCTGGCCGTAGAGTCCTCCTGCGACGAGACCGCCGTGGCGGTGGTGCGGGACGGGCGCACCGTCCTGTCTGACGCCATCGCCTCCCAGATCGACATGCACACCCTCTATGGCGGGGTGGTGCCGGAGATTGCCTCCCGGAAGCATCTGGAGGCGGTCTGCCTCATGGCGGACCAGGCCCTCTCTCAGGCGGGCATCAGCCGGGGGGAGATCGATGCCGTGGCCTGCACCTACGCCCCGGGACTGATCGGCGCCGTGCTGGTGGGGGTGAACTTTGCCAAGAGCGTGGCCTGGGGGCTGAACGTCCCTCTCATCCCCGTCCACCACATCCGGGGCCACATCGCCGCCAACTATATCACCCACCCCGACCTGGAGCCGCCCTTTCTCTGCCTCTGCGTCTCCGGAGGCAACACCATGATCGTGAACGTCCGGGACTACACCGACATGGCCCTTTTGGGGGCCACCAGAGACGACGCGGCGGGGGAGTGCTTTGACAAGGTGGCCCGGGTGCTGGGTATCGGCTACCCGGGAGGCGGGCCCATGGATCGCCTGGCCGCCGGAGGCGACCCGAAAAAGTACCCCCTGCCCCGGTCGAAGGTGGACGGCGCACCCCTGGATATGTCCTTCTCCGGCCTGAAAACGGCGGCGCTGAACCTGATCCACAACGCCCAGCAGAAGGGGGAGGAGCTGGATCTGCCCTCCTTTGCTGCCTCCTTCGGTCAGGCGGTCAGCGACGAGCTGGTGCCCCGGGCGGTGGAGGCCGCCCGGATGCTGGGCTACGGCAAGGTGGCCGCCGCAGGCGGGGTGGCCGCCAACAGCCGCATCCGGGCTGACCTGGCCGCCGCCTGCGCCCGGGAGGGCTGGCAGCTCTACCTGCCGGAGCGGAAGCTCTGCGGGGACAACGGGGCCATGATCGGCTGTCAGGGGTACTACGAGTACCTGGCGGGCCATCAGGCTGACCTGACCCTGAACGGCTACGCCGGACGGGAGATCGGCTGCAACGACTGGAGGGCGTGCTGAATGTGATTATGTCAATCGGAATTTGACATAATGCGGCCCCATAATACGCCTCCGGACGACCGGGAAAGGACGGAAAAAGCCTTGCGGCGACAGGATTTTTCCCTGTGGAAAACCCTGTGGAAAATGTGGATAACTCCCTGTAGAAACCGGTTGCGGTGCCGTTATGTCTGGGTGCATGTCGTCCGGATGTCAAGAGGCCTTGGCCATTTTTTCTCTGCTCAGGCGAGACAAATTCGACAAAATTTTGGGGTTGGATTTGTGAGAACACCCTATTGACAGCGATCGACAAAAACGGCGACGGAAGGGAAAATTACAGACAGTATTTTCGCCTTTCCACCTCCGGGCCCTGGGCGTGGCCCGCCGTACCGCAGGAAAAGGATTGCCAACGGAACCTGTGTATGATATAATCGAAATAACATGTCGAAACAAAATTTCCCGGGGACGGCGGTTCGCAGCCGCCCCGGCAGGATAGATCACCAGCAAAGGACGTGGAAATGATGGAACAAAAAGGCATTATGCTCTCCGGCATCCAGCCCAGCGGCGAGCTGACCCTGGGCTCCTATCTGGGTGCCATCAAGAACTGGGCAGAGCGGGCCGATCAGTTTGACTGCTATTATTTCATGGCGGATATGCACACCATCACGGTGCGCCAGAACCCCGCCGATCTCCGCCGCCGGACGGTGAGCCAGCTGGCGGCCTATATCGCCTGCGGCCTGGATCCGGAGCGGAACACCCTTTTTATCCAGAGCCACGTCCCCGCCCACGCCCAGCTGGGCTGGATTTTGGACTGCTTTACCATGTTCGGGGAGCTGTCCCGGATGACCCAGTTCAAGGCCAAGAGCGCCGCCCACGCGGAGAACATCAACGCAGGACTGTTCACCTATCCCTGCCTCATGGCGGCGGACATCCTGCTCTATCAGGCGGACTACGTCCCCGTGGGAGAGGATCAGAAGCAGCACTGTGAGCTGACCCGGGACATCGCAGAGCGGTTCAACGCCATCTATGGCCCGGTGTTCAAGGTGCCAGAGCCGTATATCCCCAAGATGGGCGCCCGGGTCATGAGCCTGACCAGCCCGGAGAACAAGATGTCCAAGTCCGACCAGGATCCCAACGGCTGCGTTTACCTGCTGGAGGATCCGGCGGTCATTTCAAAGAAGTTCAAGCGGGCCGTCACCGACAGTGAGGCCTGCGTCCGCTATGACCCGGCCAGCAAGCCAGGCATCTCCAACCTGATGCAGATCTACGCCGCCACCACCGGCAGAAGCCTGGAGGCCATCGAGACGGAGTTTGCCGGTCAGGGCTACGGGGCCTTTAAGACCGCCGTGGGTGACAGCGTGGTGGAGATGTGCCGCCCCATCCGGGAGGAGACGGAGCGTCTGCTCAAGGACAAGGCCTATCTGGAGTCCGTCTACCGGGCCGGTGCGGAGAAGGCCGGTTATATTGCCAACAAGACCCTGCGAAAGGTATACAAGAAGGTCGGTTTCGTCGCTCCCTGATCGGACACTGAGCCGAAAGGGAACACGAAAGGAGGCTTTCCTCTCTTATGAAGGCTTTGAACTACCAGTCGCTGGCCATTGTGGTGGCGGCGCTGGTCGTGGCAATGGTGGTGACATTGGCAGCAGTCCCTCTGGTGCGCCGTCTCGCCATCCGCATGGGCGCCATCGATATGCCCGGGGTGAAGGGAACCGACAGCGAACGGCACCTCCACAAGGAGCCGACCCCCCGGATGGGCGGCCTGGCGATCTTTGCGGGCTTTCTGGTGGCCATGCTGCTGTTTGTCCAGCTGAATACCAGGCTCACCGCCATGCTCCTGGGCGCAGTCATCATCGTCGTCCTGGGTATGGTGGACGACGTGCGGGGCCTGCCTGCGCTGTTGAAATTTGGCGTCCAGATCGTCGCCGCCCTGGTGGCGGTGGCCGGGGGCAATGTCATCAGCTATATCAGTGCGCCCTCGTGGATCGCCGAGAGCGGACACCTGAATCTGGGTATCCTCTCCGTCCCGGTGTCCGTTTTGTGGATCGTCCTCATCACCAACGCAGTGAACCTGATCGACGGGCTGGACGGCCTGGCCGCCGGAGTGTCTGGCATCTCCTCCGTCTGTCTGCTCATCGTGGCTATGGGTTACTCCGATATCACGGTGGCGGTGCTGTGCGCCGCCCTGGCGGGGGGCTGCATCGGCTTTCTGCCCTACAATATCAGCCCTGCCCGCATCTTTATGGGGGACACCGGCTCCACCTTCATCGGCTTTATCCTGGCGGTGGCCTCCATTCAGGGCCTGTTCAAAATCTACGCCCTGATCTCCTTCGCCGTGCCCTTCTGTCTGCTGGGGCTGCCCATCTTTGACGTGTGCTACGCCGTCATCGCCCGGGTGAGCCATGGGGAGAACCCCATGAAGGCGGACCGGAAGCATATCCACTATCGTCTGCTGGACATGGGTCTGACCCGGCAGCAGACGGTGGCCGTCCTCTACATCATCTCCGGTATCCTGGGGCTGACCGCCGTGCTGCTGAGCACCTCGGAGGGCGGACGGTGGATCCCGCTGGTCATTGCCGTCATCATCGTGGGGGTCGTCGCCTATCAGCTCTTTCGCCACCGCCGGGCGGTGCTGAAGGGAGAGGATTACCGCAGACGGTTCCCCAATGCCGACACCCGCCTTTCCCATCGGAAGGATACGGAGGAAAAATAGTCAGCTTAGCCCCATGAGCAGCACCAGGGCGAGAATGATGAGCCACTCGTCGTCCTCTGACTCCCGAAAGAGGTAGATGAGGATGAGAATGAGAAGGATATCCCCCTTGTCCAGCCGGGTGATGCCCAGCCGCTCCAGCAGGCCGTCGATGCCGCCACCCGGGCGGCTCCCGCCCAGGAGACTGGCCAGGGCGGAGAACAGGCTCCCTGATTCGGCGTTCCCTCCGGAGGCGGGACGGGGCGGCTCCCTCGGTGGGCTGTCCGGCTCCACCGGCTGATATCCGCCCTGTGGACTGTAACGGTTATACATCCCCATCCCCCCGGAACATGGCCAGCGCCGCCCGGATGACCCGGCTGATGCGGGTGATGTGGACGGCCCGAGCCAACCGCTCCTGACTGGTCTGCTTCAAAAAGGGCCTCATCGCCTCCAGAAGCCGGGCCTTTTCGTCCCCCTGCTGCCGGTAGACGGACAGCAGGGAGGAGAGCTTCCCCAGAGCTGCCGGTTCCAGGCCGCCCAGCAGCTCGCCTGCGGCGGGGAAGGGGGCGGCTTCGGAGCTGTCCCCCGACCCGGATAACTGACCGCCGGAGAGGGAGCTGGCCAGGGACATGATCTGCTCCATGGCCTGAGGCGAGGACAGGATCTCATTCAGTTTTTCCTCGAATTCCGCCACAGAGCAGACCTCCCTTCCTGGCTAATGCCGCTCCAGGCGGCCCTCCAAATCGTTCAGCGCCTCCCCGCCCTCCCGGCTCTGGCCGAGACGGCGGAGCATTTCCTGTAGAGCGGAGGCGTCTCCCGCCTTTGCCCGGTTTGCCGCCGACTGGAGGTCGCCCTGCTGTTGCAGAAGCGTGATGAGCCGTTTCGTCTCCGGCGACCGGAGAAGGGCGCTGAGTGCGGACGGGTCTTTCATCAGCTCCTGCGCCTCCCGGGGCAGAGAGCCGGACGGATGGTCAGTTGCGGACTGTTTCATCAGGAAATCCCCCCTGCAAGCCCGGCGAGCCGGGCCAACTACCCCAGTATATGCCCCGACAAAGGAGATGTGCCCCCGTGAAGCTGCTGATCTTCTCAGACTCCCACGGTAACAGGACGAATATGAAACAGGTGCTGGAGCGGGAACGCCCCGGCATGGTGTTCCACCTGGGGGATGGACGGAGCGATATCCTGGCCGTCATGGCGGAGCACCCGGAGATCGAGCTGCACTCGGTGGCGGGCAACTGCGACTGGAGGAGCCGGTGCCGGACGGAGGAGCTGGTCACGGTCTGCGGCCTGCGGTTCCTGCTGACCCACGGCCACGAGTACACCGTCAAGAGCGGCTACAGCCGGCTCATCGCCGCCGGTCAGCGCCAGAGGGCGGACATCGTCCTGGTGGGACACACCCACGTCTCCTGCGTCCGGCAGGAGGGGGGACTCCTGCTCGTCAATCCCGGCTCCGTGGGCAACAGCCCCCACCCCTCCTATGCGGTGCTGGAGGCGGAGGACGGCATCCTCACCCACTGCGAGATATGCAAGGTGCCCGACCCGGTGTACGAGTGGTGAGCGCCGTCTCTTTTTCTGAAATGATGATTGTACTGCCCGCTTTCACTGGTATAATAGTGTCAGTGGAATAGAATAACAGAGGGCACACCGCCCTCACGACCACGGCCCCGCCGGCCGGAGCGCAAATTCCCGACGGGAGGAACAGAATGGACTCATTTGAGCATCTGAAAAGAGAACTGAACCGGGTTTGTCCCGGGATTGAAATAAAAGAAAACGAACCCATGAGCGAGCACACCACCTTCCGCATCGGCGGGCCGGTGGCTCTGATGGCCCTGCCCCGGACGACGGAGGAGACGGTGAACGCCATCCGTGTGGCCCGGAGCCTGGATATCCACCCCTTTCTGGTGGGCCGGGGGAGCAACCTCCTGTGCGGAGACGGCCCTCTGGAGCACTTTGTCATCCTGACCCGTCCCGGCCTGAATCAGCTGGAGCGGGTGGGGGAGACGACCATCCGCTGCGGGGCAGGCGTCCCCATGCGGCAAGTGGCCTGCTTTGCCCAGCAGGAGGGATTGACCGGGTTTGAGTTTGCCCATGGCATCCCCGGCTCCATGGGGGGCGGCGTGGTGATGAACGCCGGGGCCTACGGCGGAGAGCTACAGCACGTCGTCACCCAGACCACCGCCCTGGATGCGGAGGGCAACCTCCGTGTGTTCCGGGGAGAGGAGCAGCGCTTCGGCTACCGCCACAGCGTCTTTATGGAGCAGGAGCTCATCGTCCTGGAGACTCTGGTGGAGCTGCAGCCCGGCGACCCGGTCGCCATCCAGGCCCGGATGGACGACCTGCTCCGCCGCCGGAAGCGAACCCAGCCGTTGGAGTGGGCCAGCGCAGGCTCCACCTTCAAGCGTCCCAGGGGAGCCTATGCCGCCGCCCTCATCGACCAGTGCGGGCTAAAGGGCTACCAGGTAGGGGGCGCTCAGGTCTCCGAGAAGCATGCGGGCTTTGTGGTGAACAAAGGCGGAGCCACCTGCGCCGACGTGCTGGCCCTGACCGACCATGTGAAGGATGTGGTCTGGCAGCATACGGATTACCGGCTGGAGCTGGAAATTCAGCTGATGCTGTGACGATAAAATAAGAGAACAGATACGCACCCAGACAGACCTAGCGCAGACAACAGGAGGTGGAAAAATGCAGTTTATCATTATTTCCGGTCTCTCCGGCGCCGGAAAGAGCAGAGCGGGAGAATTCCTGGAGGACGCGGGCTTTTACACCGTGGACAATATGCCTGCGGCGCTGATGCCCCGTTTTGCGGAGATGGCCCTGGACGGCACCAACAGCAGCTATGAGCGGGTGGCCATGGTCAGCGACGTCCGGGGGGGCCACGACTTCACCCCCCTGTTCCGGGCTATGGACGAGATGGAGGCCATGGGCTGCGACTGCAAGCTGCTGTTTCTGGAGGCCTCCACCCAGGCGGTCATTATGCGCTACAAGGAGACCCGGCGATCCCACCCCCTGGCGGAGCCGGGGGAGAGCCTGGAGTCCGCCATCCGCCGGGAGAAGAAGCTGCTGGAGCCGGTCCGGGCCAGGGCGGACTACATTCTGGACTCCACCGACTTCAACACCACCGCCAAGCTGCGGGCGGCGTTGCTGGAGATGTTTGGGGAGGCTGCGGTCACCGAGCGGACGTTCCAGGTGACGGTGGAGTCCTTCGGCTTCAAGTACGGCATCCCTCTGGATGCGGACTGGGTGATGGATGTGCGGTTTCTGCCCAACCCCTTCTATGTCCCGGCGCTGCGGCGCAGGACGGGACTGGATCAGGAGGTCACCGACTTCCTGCAAGAATATAAGGAGACCCACGAATTTGAACAGCGGATGGAGGATATGCTCCGCTTCCTGCTGCCTCTCTATGAGGAGGAGGGAAAGAGCAGTCTGGTCATCTGCATGGGATGCACCGGCGGCCAGCACCGCTCCGTGGCCATGGCCCACGCCGTGGCGCAGATGGTGGAGAAGCTGGGCTATACCGCCATCGAGCAGCATCGGGATATCAACCGGGAGCGGAAATAGATGAACACGGAACATTGGCGCATCTCGTCAGACGGCGGCCCCCATATCGTCGCCATCGGCGGCGGGACGGGGCTCTCCACCATGCTGCGGGGCCTGAAATACTATTCCAGAAATATCACCGCCGTGGTGACCATGGCGGACGACGGCGGCGGATCCGGCATGCTGCGGCATGACCTGGGGATGCCCCCACCGGGGGATTTTTCAGGCCCTGGCCAATGTGGAGCCGGTGATGGAGGACTTGCTGGCCTATCGGTTCCACGACGGGAGCCTGGCGGGGCAGAGCTTCGGCAACCTCCTCCTGGCCGCCCTGGACGGCATCTCCGACTCCTTTGAGGAGGCGGTGGAGCGGATGAACCAGCTCCTGGCCGTCACCGGGCAGGTGCTTCCCGTCACCAGCGAGAACGTGAACCTGGTGGCGGAGATGGAGAACGGCACCTCCGTCCGGGGGGAGAGCAAAATTTTCAGCTTCAAGCGGTCCCAGCACTGCCGCATCCAACGGGTGCGCATGGAGCCGGAGGCCCCTCCCGTGCTGCCAAAGGTGATCGACGCCCTCCGGGAGGCGGACGTGATCGTCCTGGGCCCGGGGAGCCTGTATACCAGCATTATCCCCAACCTGCTGGTCCCCGGGGTGGCGGACGCGGTGGCGGAGTCTCAGGCTCTGCGCATTTACGTCGCCAACATTATGACCCAGGAGGGGGAGACGGAGGGGTACACCCTCTCCGAGCATCTCCAGGCCCTGTTTGACCACGGACGGCCGGACATGGTGGATCTGTGCCTGGCCAACTCCGCCGACATCCCGGAGGAGGTGCGCCAACTCTACCGGTCGGAGAACGCCCAGCCCCTGCTGGTGGACGGAGACGCAGTCCGGGCCATGGGGGTGGAGCTGATTTGCGAGCCCCTCTCCGACGAGACGAAGCGCTACAAGGCCAGACACGACTCCATGAAGCTGGCCCGGGCCATCCTGGACGTGGTGGAGGATCGGTGCGTCCGCACCTGGACAGATCAGGGAGTGCGCTATGTCAGAGAACGATGACCGCTTCCCGGAGGGATTTCCGGAGAAGAGGGCCCCATGGGGGGACAACAAGACCTTTTCCAGCATGGCAAAGGAGGAGCTCTGCCGGGAACGGCTGACCCGCCCCTGCTGCACCCGGGCGGAGGCCTACGGGGTGCTGCTGTTCTGCAACGGCTTTTCCGGCGACGAGATACGGGTCGTCACCACCTCTCCCGCCGTGGCCCAGCGGCTGCCACGGCTCTTTCGCCGTGCCTTCGGCGTCCGGTTCGACCGGCAGCCCGGGGAGAACGCCCGGGGGAAGCAGATTTTTGTCATGAACGACCCGGCCAAGCTGGGCCGTATCCTGGATACCTTCGGCTATGACCACGGCCAGGTGTCCCACCATATCAACTATGCCGTCCTGGAGGAGAGCTGCTGTCAGGCGGCTTTCTTCCGGGGAGCTTTTTTAGCCGCCGGTTCCATCATGGATCCCCGGCAGCGCTACCACCTGGAGCTGACCACCTCCCACTACGCCGTCTCCCGGGAGCTGGCTCCCCTGCTGGCGGAGATGGACTTCCACCCCAAGACCACCACCCGCCGAGGCAACTATGTGACCTACTTCAAGCAGAGCGAGGCCATCGCGGACTTTCTCACCGCCATCGGCGCGCCCCTGTCCGCCATGGAGCTGATGAACGCCAAGCTGGAGAAGAACATTATGAACGGGGTGAACCGCCGCTCCAACTGCGACATGGCAAACCTGGACAAGGCGGTGGCCGCCGCCCAGGGACAGATTGCCGCCATCCGCACCCTCCGGAGCAGTCCCCGGTGGGACGCCCTGCCGGAGAACCTGCGGGACACGGCTGAGCTCCGCACAGAGCATCCGGAGCTGTCCCTGAGCCAGCTGGCGGAGCTGGCGGGGGTGTCCAAATCCTGCCTGAACCACCGCCTGCGCAGGCTGATGGAGCTGGCGGAGGAACAAAACAGCGAACCACGTCCATAGGAGGGAAATCATGTCCTTTGCCCATCTACACGTTCATACGGAATTTTCCCTCCTGGACGGCGCCTGCCGCATCCAGGAGCTGGTTCGGCGGGTCAAGGCCCTGGGCCAGACCTCGGTGGCCATCACCGACCACGGCAATATGTACGGCGTGGTGGACTTCTACAAGGCGTGCCAGAAGGAAGGCATCCATCCCGTCATCGGCTGTGAGGTGTATGTGGCCCCCAGAACCCGGTTCGACAAGAACCACGACCTGGACACGGGGGCCCGGCACCTCATTTTGCTCTGCCGGAACGAGACGGGCTACCGCAACCTCTCCTACCTGGTCACCCAGGCCAATCTGGAGGGATTTTATATGCGCCCCCGCATCGACCTGGATTTGCTGAGAGAGCACCATGAGGGCCTTATTGCCCTGTCCGCCTGTCTCGCCGGGGAGATTCCCCGCCGTCTGCGCAACGGCGACTACGCCGGGGCAGTGGAGCACGCCCGGATGATGAAGGAGCTGATGGGGGAGGGGAACTACTATATCGAGCTCCAGGATCACGGCCTGGAGGAGCAAAGAGAGATTTTGCCCCAGCTGGTTCGCCTGGCCCATGAGCTGAACATCCCCCTGGCAGCCACCAACGACGCCCACTATCTGACCCGGGAGGACGCCCAGGCCCAGGATGTGCTCATGTGCATCCAGACGGGCAAGACGCTGGACGACCCGGATCGGATGAAGTTCGGCAGCGAGGAGTTCTACATCAAGTCGGAGGAGGAGATGCGGGCCCTGTTCCCCGACTGCCCCGAGGCCATTGAAAATACAGAAAAGATCGCCCAGCAGTGCCAGGTGGACTTCCAGTTCGGGGTCTACCACCTGCCGGAGTTCCGCTACCCGGAGGGCTACGACGGGGACAGCCTGATGGAGAAGCTGTGCCGGGAGGGCTACGCCCGGCGGTATCCCACAGACCCTCCCGGCTACCGGGAGCGGCTGGAGTATGAGATGAACATGATCCGCACCATGGGGTTTGTGGACTACTTCCTCATCGTGGCGGACTTTGTGGGCTACGCCAAAAGCCAGGAGATCCCGGTGGGGCCGGGGAGAGGCAGCGCCGCCGGTTCCATGGTGGCCTACTGCATGGACATCACCGACGTGGATCCCATGAAGTACGACCTGTACTTCGAGCGGTTCCTCAACCCGGAGCGGGTCACCATGCCGGACATCGACATGGACTTCTGCTACCGCCGCCGGGAGGAGGTCATCGACTATGTAAAGCGCACCTACGGGGAGGATCACGTGGCCCAGATCGTCACCTTTGGCACCCTCCAGGCCAAGGGAGTGGTGCGGGACGTGGGCCGGGTCATGGGCATGAGCTACGGCGACGTGGACCAGATTGCCAAGCAAATCCCCAACGGCCTCCACATGACCCTGGACGACGCATTAAAGCTCTCCAAGCCTCTCTGGGACCGGTACGACAGCGATCCCCAGGTGCACCAGCTCATCGACACCTCCCGGAAAATTGAGGGCATGCCCCGCCACGCCTCCAAGCACGCCGCCGGGGTGGTCATCACCCGGAAGCCGGTGTATGAGTATGTGCCTCTGGCGAAAAACGACGAGAGCGTGGTCACCCAGTATATCATGACCACTCTGGAGGAGCTGGGCCTGCTGAAAATGGACTTTCTGGGCCT
The DNA here is from genome assembly GCA_021205725.1 of Clostridiales bacterium. GTDB lineage: Bacteria > Bacillota > Clostridia > Oscillospirales > Oscillospiraceae > Onthomonas. Next base: position 16,412 of record JAJPWY010000005.1, on the reverse strand, counting down.
GCGCAACCTGACCATCCTGGACGACGCCCAGAAAATGATACGGAAAAAGGTGCCGGACTTCGACCTCCACAACATCCCGGAGGACGACCCGGACACCTTCCGGATGCTCCAGGAGGGGCACACGGCGGGGGTGTTCCAGATGGAGTCCGCCGGCATGACCGGGGTGTGCGTCCAGATGAAGGCCTCCAGCATTGAGGATTTGACCGCTATCGTGGCCCTGTACCGCCCCGGCCCCATGGAGTCTATCCCCCGGTTCGTCCAGTGCAAGCTGAATCCCAGCAAGGTCACCTACCGTCACCCTCTGCTGGAGCCGATCTTGTCCGTCACCTACGGCTGCATCGTCTACCAGGAGCAGGTGATGATGATCTTCCAGCAGCTGGCGGGATACTCCCTGGGCGGAGCGGACATGGTGCGCCGGGCCATCTCCAAGAAGAAAGCCAAGCAGATCGAGCAGGAGGAGCACGCCTTTATCTACGGCGACGCCGACCGGGGCATTAAGGGCTGTATCGCCAACGGCGTCCCCGAGGACACCGCCAAGGCCATCTACGGGGAAATTAAGGATTTCGCCAACTACGCCTTCAACAAGGCCCATGCGGTCTGCTACGCCATCGTAGCCTATCAGACGGCCTGGTTCAAATGCCACTATCCCCAGGAGTACATGGCGGCCCTGCTCACCAGCGTCCTGGACTCCAGCGACAAGGTGGCGGAGTATATCTCCGCCTGTAAGGACATGGGTATCCAGCTCCTGCCCCCGGACATCAACCGATCCGGGGCGGATTTCACCGTCCAGGGGGAGGATATCCGGTTTGGTCTGGCCGCCATCAAGGGGGTGGGCCGGAGCGTGGTGGAGCACATCGTCGCCGAGCGGGAGGAGGGAGGCCCCTTCACCTCCTTCCAGCAGTTCTGCGAGCGCACCTTCGACACCGACCTGAACCGGCGTGCCCTGGAGAACATGATCCGCTGCGGCGTCTTTGACAGCCTGGGCAACCGCCGGAGCCAGCTGGTCAGCGTCATGAACGTGGTGCTGGACAGCATTGCGGACACCCGGAAGCGGAACCTGGAGGGCCAGTTCGACCTGTTCGGCGGCTTCGACGGGGAGGACACCGCCAGTATGGTTCAGGTGCGTCTGCCAGATATCCCGGAGTTCGAGCCCATGGAGAAGATGCGCATGGAGCGGGAGCTGACGGGGCTCTACCTCTCCGGCCACCCCATGGATCAGTATCGGGAGGTCACCCGCCGGGCGGGGGCGGCGCCTATGGGCCGTATCCTGTCCGACTTCGCCCAGGAGGGAGGCCCCACCCAGTTTGCCGACGAGCAGCGGGTGTGTCTGGCGGGCATCGTCCTCTCCTCCCGAACCAGGACGACCCGGAACAACTCCCTCATGGCCTACGCCATGCTGGAGGACGACACCGGCAGCATGGAGCTCATCCTCTTTGCCAGGGCCATGGAGGAGTACGGCAGTCTGCTGGCGGCGGGCTACGGCGTTCTGGCGGAGGGCCGTATCTCCGTCCGGGACGAAAAGCAGCCCCAGCTCATCTGTGAACGCCTCTTTCCCCTGGCGGAGGAGAGCCTGCCCCTGCTGGAGCAGCGGGGAGGACGGGCGAACCGGAACGGCAAGCCCCAGACAGGCCGGTATCGCCCCCAGAACACGGCGGCAGACCAGATCCCCGGCGTCGTCCCCGGGGCCCAGAAGATCTATCTCCGCTTCGACCGGGAGGACGACCCACGGGTGCAAAAGGTGCGTCAAATGCTGGTCATGTTCCCCGGGACGGGGCAGATGGTGTTCTACTTCCAGGACAGCAGGCGCCGCTTCGGAATGCCCTGTCTCATCCACACCTCCCTCGTCCGGGAGCTGAAACGGCTGCTGGGGGAGGAGAACGTGGTGGTGAAGTGAACAGGGCGGAGAGAAAAACACAGGAAAGAGGAGTGCTTCCAATGGAAATTTGTCGCTACCAGCCCCAGTACCGGCAGCAGATCATCGACCTGATTTTGCACATCCAGAACGACGAGGCGAAGATCGACCTGTCCCTGGAGGAGCAGCCGGACCTGCTGGACATCCCCCGCTCCTACGAGCAAAAGGGAGGACTGTTCTGGGTCGCCGTGGAGAACGGCGAGGTGATCGGCACCCTGGCCTTTATGAACTACGGCGGGGGAAACGCCGTGATGAAAAAATTCTTTGTCCGGGCAGACCGGAGAGGCCAGCGGGTGGGTCTGGCCCTGTATGAGACTGCCCTGGACTGCCTGAGAGAACAGGGCTACCGGCAGGTGGTGCTGGACACCCCCTCCGTCGCCACAGACTCCCACCGCTTCTACGAGCGGGCGGGGTTTGTGAGAATCACGGGGGAACAGCTGCCCTTTCCCTACGAGTACCCGGACAGGGATTCCTATCTGTACCTGCTGAGGCTGTGAGCCGCCTTCTACCCTGAGAGGAGTGACCGCCATGACCAGACATCTCATCGCCGTCGTGCCCCTGTGGGACGGGGAGAGAGACAGCATTTGGATGATACCGGGCTATCTGGACGGCATCCGGGAGGCCGGGGCCGTCCCGGTGATCTTGCCCCTCACCGATGACCGGGAGGCGCTGCTGACGGCGTTTGCCCCCTGCGATGGCCTGCTCATGACCGGAGGTCAGGACGTCTCTCCCGCCCTCTACAGGGCGACCCGTGAGGAGAACTGCGGCGCGCCCTGTGAGATACGGGACAGAATGGAGGCCATTCTGTACGCTGCCGCACTGGAAGAAAATAAGCCGGTGCTGGGCATTTGCCGGGGCATCCAGCTGGTGAACGTCCTCCAGGGCGGAACCCTCTATCAGGATTTGCCCACGGAGCACCCCGGCGGCACAGAGCACCACATGAGCCCGCCCTATGACCGGCCGATCCATGAGGTGGGCATCGTGAAGGGAACCCCTCTGTACGAGCTGCTGGGGACGGAGCGCCTGGAGGTCAACAGCTACCACCATCAGGCGGTGAAGGAGCTGGGCGCAGACCTGGAGGTCATGGCGGTGTCGGAGGACGGTCTGGTGGAGGCCGTTCGACACACGGGAAAGAGCTTCGTCTGGGCGGTTCAGTGGCACCCGGAGCTGGATTTTTCTGTCAACCAAAACAGCAGGAGCATTTTTGGGGCCTTTGTCCGGGCCTGTGAACAGGGCTGAGCAGAGACAGAATGAGCGCACCGCCCCCGCAGTATGGGGCGGTGCGCTCTGTTGTTTTGTGGTATCAGGCTCAGAACAGCCCGGTGATGACGCCGTTCTCGTCCACGTCGATACGCTCGGCGGCGGGGACCTTTGGCAGGCCGGGCATGGTCATGATGTCCCCCGTATAGGCCACCACGAACCCGGCTCCGGCGCAGACCTTGACCTTCCGGACGGTGACGGTGAAGCCCTCCGGAGCGCCCAGCAGGGCGGGGTCGTCGGAGAAGGAGTACTGGGTCTTTGCCATGCAGACCGGGAGCCGTCCAAAGCCCAGCTCCTCCAGCCGGGCCAGCTCCTTTTTGGCGGCGGGCAGGAAGTTCACCCCGTCCGCCCGGTAGATCTTCCGGGCCACGGCGGTAATCTTGTCCGCCAGGGGCATTTCATCCGGGTAGGCCATGGTGAAATGGTTCTCGCCTCTGTCAATGGCGGAGAGAACCTCCCGGGCCAGCTCCAGGCCGCCCTCGCCTCCCTTGCCCCAGACCTGGCTCAGGGCCACCTGAACGCCGTATTTGGCGCAGGCGGTGCGGATGAGCTCCAGCTCGGCGGGGGTGTCACAGTCGAACCGGTTGATGGCCACCACGGCGGGGAGGCCGTAGACCTGGGTGATATTCTCCACATGGCGGAGCAGGTTGGGCAGGCCCCGCTCCAGAGCGGCCAGGTTTTCCTCCTTCAGCTCGTCCTTGGGGACGCCCCCGTGGTATTTCAGCGCCCGCACCGTGGCCACGATGACCACCGCATCCGGGGTCAGTCCGGCGGCCCGGCACTTGATGTCCAGAAACTTCTCCGCCCCCAGGTCGGCCCCGAAGCCCGCCTCGGTGACGACGTAATCCCCCAGCCGGAGGGCGGCGTCGGTGGCGGCCACGGAGTTGCAGCCGTGGGCGATGTTGGCGAATGGCCCGCCGTGGATGAGGGCGGGGGTGTGCTCCAAAGTCTGCACCAGGTTGGGCCGGATGGCGTCCTTCAGCAGGGCGGTCATGGCCCCGGCGGCCTTCAGGTCCCCGGCGGTGACCGGCTCGCCCTTCCGGTTGTAGGCGACGATAATGCGGGCAAGCCGGGCCTTCAGGTCCATCAGGTCGCTGGCGAGACACAGGGCGGCCATGACCTCGCTGGCCACCGTGATGTCAAAGCCCTCCTCCCGGGGGATCCCCTGCATCCGGCCGCCCAGACCGCAGACGATGTTCCGCAGCTGCCGGTCGTTCATATCCACGCAGCGCTTCCAGGTGATATTTTTCACGTCGATGTCCAGGGCGTTTCCCTGCTGGATGTGGTTGTCCAGCATGGCGGCCAGCAGGTTGTTGGCGGCCCCGATGGCGTGGAAGTCCCCGGTGAAGTGGAGGTTGATGTCCTCCATGGGCACCACCTGAGCATAGCCGCCTCCGGCGGCGCCCCCCTTGATGCCGAACACCGGCCCCAGAGACGGCTCCCGGAGGGCCAGCACCACCTGCTTGTCCAGCCGGTGCAGGGCGTCGGCCAGGCCCACGCTGGTGGTGGTCTTGCCTTCTCCGGCGGGGGTGGGGGAGATGGCAGTGACCAGGATGAGCTTTCCCTTCCGGGGCTGCTGTTTGACCTGTTTTAAGTCCAGCTTGGCCTTGTACTTGCCGTAGAGCTCCAGGTCGTCCGCCGGGATGTGGAGGGACGCGCCAATGTCGGTGATGGGGAGCATCTCTGCGCTCTGAGCGATCTCGATATCTGTTTTCATAGGGTGAACCTCCCTTTTCACATTTGCCGGAGGAACAAAAAAACCGCACCTCCAGGCAGACAGCCCAGACGGTCGGCTTTTTCCTGCCATACTCCCTGTGGTTTGTTCCACTTCCGTCAGTCATATGGCTGATGCTAAGATAACACGCCGGGGGGCGATTGTCAAGCAAAAGTCTTTCGGGGAAATCGTACTGACTCTCTGCGAATTCGCCCGGGTGCCTGTCTTGCCGAGGGTGCGTGCTGCACTCCCTCAGTCTGCCCTGCGGGCAGCCAGCTCCCTCAGGGAGGGAGCCGAGAAGGACGCGCAAAACCCCTTGGCTCCCTCTGTGAGGGAGCTGTCGCCGCTAGGCGACTGAGGGAGAGCGGTAGGCACCCACGATGATTGGAAGACTTCCGGCGAATTCGTACCAGTTCAAGGATGCTGTTTTCAGCAAAACCCGGAGATCGGAACTTCCGGTCTCCGGGTTCAGGTGTCTGTCGATCAGCCCACAAAGCTGACGGCGCAGGTGGTGGGGACGATGTTGATGTAGCTCTTGCCCACCCCCAGCTGGAGCTGCTCGCCGGACATGGTGGTGAACTGATACTGGCTGTCCTCGCTGGCCCGGCTCCAGTTGATGGGGATGTACTTGCCGCCGCAGGCGTAGTAGCCGATGCCGCTGCCGGTCATGGTGACGCTGATGCGGCCCTTGCTGTCGCCCTCGATGGTGGAGATGTTGGTCATGATGATGATGACGTTGGTGACGCTGACCTGCTCTCCGGTGGTCCCGTCCACGTAGGCGGAGCCGTATTCCGAGACGAGGTATTTGCCGGAGGCGGCGTCATAGGTGAACTCGCCGGTCTTGTAGCCGGAGAAGGGGACCGTAATGACGGTGGCGGCGCTGCCGTCAGAGGGGGTGCCGTCCTCCACAAAGGACTGCTGCATGGAAAAGCCCTCCTCGTGCTCCGTGCGGAGGCTGCTGCTGGCCAGATAGTCCGCAATGTCCGAGGCGGTGATATACATGGTGTGCTCGGTGGCGACCCCTGCGGCCAGACGGGTCTTGTCCCGCCAGAACAGGGTAGAGGCCCCACCGCTGAGTGCGTCCAGGTCGGTGACGCCCAGAGACTCGATCTCCTCATAGGCGGCGTTGCTGCCCCCGGCGTGAACCAGGATGCCGTCCAGACCGGCCACCAGATCCACATAGTAGGGTCGGGTGCTGCGGATGGTGCCCAGATTGCCCTCTACGGAGGAGATGTCCTGATAGACCGCCAGCATACGGGTGATGTCGCCCTCCTCCAGCATCTCGTAGATGATGTCCGCCTGGCTGTTGCCCGACTGGGGCAGGGCCTGCTTCAAATTGTTCAGCATGACCATGACGGGGCGGTTGGCGCTGACGTCCGTCTCCGTGGCCTCGCCGGTCAGGGGGTTGAGTCCCTCCCAGTCCGACATATCGACGGTGGATGTGGAGTCCTCGTCCTCCGCCTCCGCGTCGTTGGCGGCGTCTGCGGCGGCGTTGTCCGCCGTCTCCTGGGCGTCGTCGCTGTCAGACGGGACGATGTCAGTGGATGATGTTTCGGTTTCGGTATCACTGCCGGCGCAGGCGGCCAGACAGAAGATCAGCATCAGTGTCAGGAAAAATGCGATGAATCTTCTCATGGAAAACCCTCCCTTTCGTGTTCTGTAAGTATTTTACCTTATCTCGTCGAAACAGTCAAGGAATATGTCCTTTTCAAATCCTTAAATATAATGACAAAACGGTAAAAAACGGCGACCGGCACGGTCTGACGGCAGGGCAGGCGCAAAAAAAGCCCCGGCAGAAAACGCTGTCGGGGCCTGATTCAATACTCACTGATTTGGATGGAGCCGTCGTCGGACTGCTTTTCAATGGCCCGGATGGTCAGAGGATAGCTGTAGCTGTCGTTGACCCGGACGGTGACGGTGTCCCCCACCCGGTGGCCCAGCAGGGCCTTTCCCGCCGGGGAGACGTTGCTGATCCGGTTGCGCAGGGCGTCCTCCTTGACGGTGGTGACGATCTGGAACACGTCCTCCTCCTCGTCCTCGTCGAACCACACCGTCACCTTGTCGAACAGCCCCACCTCGTCGGCGGCGGAGCGATCCTCGATGACATGGGCGGTCTCGATCATCCGCTCCAGATAGCGGATACGGCTCTCGTTTTTGTTCTTGTCCCGCTTGGCGGCCTTGTACTCAAAGTTTTCGCTCAAATCGCCGAAGGCCCGGGCGGTCTTGACCTCCTCCAGAAGCTGGGGGCGCAGGGTGATGCGCCGGTAGTCCAGCTCCTTTCGCATCTGCTCCAGGTCGTTGGCGGTCAGTTGGTCGTGCATAAATCAGTACCTCCCTGTCTGGCGCGTGGTCATTGCGCTAACGCCGCCCCAGACGGCCCTTAAAATCATGATAGCCGAAGGAGACCAGCTCCTCCAGCCCGCCGTCCTCCCGGCGCACCCAGATGGCGGGGAGGGGCATCCCGTTGAAGGTGTTGTTTTTGCAGGTGGTGTAGATGGCCATATCCCCGAACAGGAGGGAATCCCCCTCCTCCAGTGGTGCGGAGAAGCTGTAATCCCCGATGACGTCCCCCGCCAGGCAGGTGGGCCCGCCCAGCCGGTAGGTGTACGGCCCCTCTCCCGGTTCGCCGCCCCCCAGCAGGGGCGGGCGGTAGGGCATCTCCAGCACGTCCGGCATGTGGCAGGCGGCGCTGGCGTCCAGAATGGCGATGCCCGTCTCCCCGTTTTGCAGCACGTCCAGCACCGTGGCCCGGAGATACCCGGCGTTGAGGGCCCAGGCCTCTCCCGGCTCCAGATAGACCTCCACCCCCCAGCGCTCCCGGGCGTGGCGGATGCACCCCTCCAGCCGGGGCAGGTCGTAGCCGGGCCGGGTGATGTGGTGCCCTCCGCCGAAGTTCAGCCAGGACATCCGGGGCAGCACGTCCCCGAACCGGGCCTCCACCGCCTGAAGAGTGACCTCCAGGGCGTCGGAATCCTGCTCGCAGAGGGTGTGGAAGTGAAGCCCGTCCAGCAGGCTCACCAGCTCCGGGGTCATCTGGGCGTCCCACTGGCTCCGGGTGGTCCCCAGACGGCTGCCAGGGGCGCAGGGGTCATAGATGGCGTGGCCCTCCTGGGTGGAGCACTCCGGATTGATGCGCAGGCCCAGGCTCTTGCCCGCCGCCTTCGCCCGGGGGCCAAATCTGGCCAGCTGCCGGGGGGAGTTAAAGACGATGTGGTCGGCATAGGTCAGCAGCCGGTCAAACTCGTCCTCCCGGTAGGCCCCGCAAAAGACGTGAACCTCCTTGCCGGGCAGTTCCTCCCGGCCCAGCCGGGCCTCATACAGTCCGCTGGCCTCCGTCCCGGCGAGACAGGGGGCCAGGGTGGGGTACAGGTCGTAGTTGGAAAAGGCCTTCTGCGCCAGCAGCAGCTTACACCCCGTCCGTTGGGCCAGCCGGGCCATCATCTCGCCGTTTTGCCGGAGGGCTCCCTCGTCCAGCAGATAGCAGGGGGAGGGGAGAGCCTGAAACAGCGCACCCAGCTCCACCCCGGCCAGAGAGGCAAAGGGCGGGCGTCCGTCCCGCACAGGTGTCGCCATCAGTCCACCAGCACCGGGCTGTGGCTCTCGCTCCGGGGCAGACCGTACTTGTCCAGGGCGTCCAGGAAGGGATCGGGGTCGAACTCCTCCACGGTGTGGACGCCTACGGTGTTCCACTTGCCGGTGAGCAGCATGAGGGCCCCACACATGGCGGGGACGCCGGTGGTGTAGCTCACCGCCTGGGAGCCCACATCCCAGTAGCACGCCTGATGGTCGCAGACGTTGTAGATATAATAGGTCTTGTCCTGGCCGTTCTGCTTGCCGGTGAAGATGCAGCCGATGTTGGTCTTGCCGTGGGTTCGGGGGCCAAGGCTGGCCGGGTCGGGGAGCAGGGCCTTGAGGAACTTGATGGGGACGATCTCATGGCCCTCGAAGTTCACCGGCGTGGTGGACAGCATGCCCACGTCCTGGAGACAGCGCATATGATCCAGATAGCTCTGGCCGAAGGTCATAAAGAACCGGATGCGCTTCACCTCCGGGAGATTCTCCCCCAGGGACTCGATCTCCTCGTGGTGGAGCAGGTACATATCCTTGTGGCCCACCTGGTCAAAGTCGTACTCCCGCTTGATGCTCATGGGGGGGATCTCTACCCAGTGGCCGTCCTCCCAGTAGCTGCCGGGGGCGGAGACCTCCCGGAGATTGACCTCCGGGTTGAAGTTGGTGGCGAAGGCGTAGCCGTGGTCGCCGCCGTTGCAGTCCAGAATGTCGATGGTGTCGATGGTGTCGAACTCGTGCTTTTTGGCGTAGGCGCAGTAGGCCTGACTGACGCCGGGGTCGAAGCCGCAGCCCAGCAGGGCGATGAGCCCCGCGTCCTCGAATTTCTTCCGGTAGGCCCACTGCCAGGAATAGTCGAAGTAGGCGGAGAAGCCCTTCTCCTGACACCGCCGCTCGTAAATCTCCCGCCAGGCCGGGTCGTCGGTGTCCTCCGGCTCATAGTTGGCGGTGTCCATATAGTTCACCCCGCAGGCGAGGCAGGCGTCCATAATGGTCAGATCCTGATAGGGGAGGGCGATGTTCATCACCAGATCGGGCTGATAGGAGCGGATGAGGGCGATGACCTGCTCCACGTCGTCGGCGTCCACCTGGGCGGTGGTCAGCTTCGTGGCCGTTTTGGGGGCCAGCTCTGCGGCCAGACGGTCGCATTTGGCCTTGGTGCGGCTGGCGATGCACAGCTCGGTGAACACCTCGCTGACCTGGCAGCACTTGTGGATGGCGACGGAGGCCACGCCGCCGCAGCCGATGACTAACACTCTGCTCATAGGAAGGTCTCCTTTCTCAGTTCGAATACTCAACTCAGGGCCAGCAGCAGCTCCCGCACCACCTTGCAGGCGGTGGCGGTGGAGGCTCCTGTGGGATCCAGCATGGGGGCCAGCTCGTTCACGTCGGCGGCCACGATGCGACAGCCGGACAGGGCGGTGATGGCATTTAACAGCTGGGGGAAGAACACGCCCCCTGCCTCCGGGGTGCCCGTCCCCGGGAACACGCCGGGGTCGAGACAGTCCAGGTCGATGGTGAGATACACCGGCGTTTGCCGCGCCCGAAGTCGTTCCGCCAGCTCTGTCACCCCGTCCAGACAGAAGGGGTGGAGGTCGGTGTGCTGCCGGGCGAAGCGGAACTCCTCCCGGTCGCCGCTGCGGATGGCAAACTGGTGGATGCGCCCGTCTCCCGTCAGCTCCCAGCACCGGCGCATGACGCAGGCGTGGCTCAGCCGGACCCCCAGATAGTCGTCCCGGAGGTCGGCGTGGGCGTCGAAGTGGACGATGTGGAGGTCGGGATACCGCTCTGCCACCGCCCGGACGGCCCCCAGCGTCACCAGATGCTCGCCTCCCAGCAGCAGGGGCAGCTTGCCGTCGGAGAGGATGGCCTCCGTCCGGGCCTGGATGTCCGCAAGAGCGGCCTCCGGGGAGCCGAAGGGCAGCTCCAGGTCGCCGGAGTCAAAGACGGCGCAGTCCGCTAAATCCATGTCCTGGTAGGGGCTGTAGGTCTCCAGGCCGAAGCTTTCGTGCCGGATGGCGGAGGGGCCGAACCTGGCCCCAGGGCGAAAGCTGGTGGTGGAGTCGAAGGGCGCACCAAAGAGGACGATGCCTGCACGGTCATAGTCGCTGTCGCAGGCCAGAAAGGTCTCTACGTTCCGTTCCAGCATGGCTCACTCCTCCACTTCCTGGAGCATCTCCTCCAGAAAGGCGGGGAGGCAGAAGGCCCCCACGTGGAGCCGGGTGGTGTAGTACCGGGTGCGGAGATTCAGCGCATTCCAGGCGGCGGCGTCCAGGTCGTCCACCGGGTGGTATTTCTTGCTGGCAAAGCCAAACAGCCAGTAGCCCGCCGCATAGGTGGGAATGTGGGCCTGATACACCCGGCTGATGGGGAAGGTGCTGACGATCCGCTTGTGGCTGCGCTGCATGGCCTCGGCGTCCTCGGCGTAGAAGGGGCTGCCCTGCTGGTTTACCATAATGCCGTCCTCCCGGAGGGCGGTGTAGCAGCTGCCGTAAAACTCCCGGGTGAAGAAGCCCTCGGAGGGGCCAAAGGGGTCGGTGGAGTCCACGATGATCAGGTCGTAGCTGGCCTCCCGGCGGCGGATGAATTTCAGGGCGTTGCCGAAGTGGATCTTCACCCGCCGGTCGTCCATCCGGCAGGCGTTGCCCGGCAGGAACTCCCGGCAGGCCTCCACCACCTGGGGATCCATCTCCACCAGGTCGATGCTCCTGACCCGGTCATACCGGGTCAGCTCCCGGACGACGCCGCCGTCTCCGGCCCCGATGACCAGAATGTCCCGGATGCCCTGATGGACGGCCATGGGGACGTGGGTGATCATCTCGTCGTAGATGAACTCGTCCCGCTCGGTGAGCATGACGCTGCCGTCCAGGGTGAGCACCCGGCCATACTCCGGCGTTTCGAAGATGTCGATCTGCTGATAGCTGCTCCGCTTGGAGTAGAGATGACGATTGACCCGGATGCTGTGCTTCACATCCGGGGTATGAAATTCGCTGAACCAGAGATCCATGACAGGAGGCTCCTTTCTTTTATTTATCTTGGCTCCCTCTCTGAGGGAGCTGTCAGCGAAGCTGACTGAGGGAGAGCGGTAGGGGCTACCGATTCGCTGAAAACTCCCGGCGAATTCGTACCGACTCTCTACGAATTCGCCCGGGTGCCTGTCTTGTCGTGGGTGCGTGCCGCACTCCCTCAGTCTGCCCTGCGGGCAGCCAGCTCCCTCAGAGAGGGAGCCAAGAGGGGCGTGCACCCTCTCACTTCACCACATTCAAATAATTGATCTCCGGGTCCTCGGGGCCGGTCATGCTGCAGCCCTTGCATTTAGCGTACTCGATATAATCCAGGATATCCCCGGTGATGCGCTCGCCGGGGGCCAGGATGGGGATGCCGGGGGGATAGCACATGACAAACTCGGAGCAGACCCGGCCCTCCGTCTCCCGGAGGGGAAGGCTCTCCTTGTCGGCGTAGAACGCCTCCTGAGGGGTGATGACCACGTCCGGGTCGATATACTCCTGACTGAGCAGACCGGCGCCGTCGGTCTGGTAGCGGCGGCGGATCTCCGCCAGAGCGCTGACCAGCCGCTCCAGTTCCTGAGGCCGGTCGCCCATGGAGAGGTAGGCCAGGATGTTGCCGATGTCGCCGAATTCGATCTGGATGTCGTACTCGTCCCGGAGGATGTCGTATACCTCGATACCCGCCAGACCGATGTCCAGGGTGTGGACGCTGAGCTTGGTGGTGTCGAAGTCGAAGATGGAGTTGCCGTTGATGAGCTCCTTGCCAAAGGCGTAGTACCCGCCGATGGCGTTGATCTCCTCCCGGGCGTACTCCGCCATATCCGCCACCTGATGAAAGACCTGCCGCCCCCGGAGGGCCAGGTTCCGGCGGCTGATGTCCAGGCTGGACATGAGCAGGTAGCTGCCGGAGGTGGTCTGGGTCAGGTTGATGATCTGCCGCACATAGCCGGCGTGGACGCCGGGGCCGGTGAGGAGAAAGCTGGACTGGGTCAGGCTGCCGCCGCTCTTGTGCATGGAGACAGCGGCCATATCCGCCCCCGCCGCCATGGCCGACACCGGCAGACCGCCGCCGAAATAGAAGTGGGTGCCGTGAGCCTCGTCGGCCAGGCACAGCATCCCCGCCTCATGGGCCATGCGGACGATGGCCCGGAGATCGGAGCAGATGCCGTAATAGGTGGGATTGTTCACCAGCACCGCCACCGCTTTGGGATGCTCCCGGATGGCCCGCTGCACCTGATCCCGGCTCATGCCCAGGGAGATGCCCAGCCGCTGGTCTACCTCGGGGTTTACATAAACGGGAACCGCCCCGCAGAGCACCAGGGCGTTGATGACGCTCCGGTGGACGTTCCGGGGGAGGATGATCTCGTCCCCCTGCTTGCAGGCGGTGAGCACCATGCTCTGGACGGCGCTGGTGGTGCCGCCCACCATCAAAAAGGCGTGCTCTGCGCCAAAGGCGTCCGCCGCCAGATCCTCCGCCTCCCGGATGACCGATACCGGGTGACACAGGTTGTCCAGGGGCTTCATGCTGTTCACGTCCACCCCCACGCACTTTTCCCCCAGGAAAGCGGTCAGCTCCGGGTTGCCCCGGCCCCGCTTGTGGCCCGGCACGTCAAAGGGCACCACCCGCATTTGACGGAAGCGCTCCAGCGCTTCATAGATGGGGGCCCGCTGCTGATCATAATGGTATCGTCTCGACTGCACCGCCAACACTCCCTCGTTATGCGAAAAAACCGCAGGACACGCCTTGGGCGCGTCTTGCGGTCAGTCCATGCAGCCAGACCCGCTCCCGTCCCCGGCACGGGGAGGGAAGGAGCAAAAATCGCATCAGACGGGGTGTTCAGAGTCTATATAGCAACAATCTGCTTTTACTGCTCTTATTGACCGTTTCACAAGCTTGCGCACCAGCGCCTCTTATAAAATTTGGGCATTACCACACAAATCGGCAAGAGCGGCTGGCGAGATATTTTTCGTCAGAAAAAGGTGCAAAAGCGAAGGCGTACTGGATGTACGTTGAGCTTTTGCTAACGCATTTCTGGCGGAAAATAGCCGCTAGACGCCGCAGACGCATTTGTGCGGGGATGCCTTGAGCTCACACTCAATCAATAAGGCGGGGAGACCCGCCGTCCGGCAGTGGACCCGGCTGTCCGTATGGCCTTGACCCCGGGAGGGGTGGTCCGAATGATTGCTGAAAGAGACTCAGGCGACACCGGACAGATGGGCGGTGAGGCCTTGAAAACCCGTGTTCTTTCAAACTGGGAACAGTATACCACAGGAGGTCGGATTCTGTCAATCGGAGAAATGCAGGGCGGGCCCGCCCGTGGGACGGTGAAAAAAGAATACTTGCGTTGTTGCCCCTTTTTGCAGAAAACCGGAGAAAAAGCGGCAAAAAACGCCCGATTCTGGAGAGTTGCATTGTCTCTGGAGGGGAGATGGGGTATAATAGGGACAGTTCATAGCAGAACGGGACAGCACACCTGGACAGACGGCAGATCGGCACGGGACAAGACCGGCACAGGGAACCTACCGGGACGGTGAAAGCACCGGCACGGGAAACGACCTGGGCAGGGATCAGACCAGGACGGCAGAGGGCCTGGACAGGTGACAAAGGCATACCCGGACGGCGGAGGAGACGACCAGGAAAGGAGAAGCGCCTGGGCAGGAAAAACCGACACCGGAGAGAACCGGTGCCGGGAAAGACCAGCGCAGGCGGGAGCCGATAGCGGGAAAGACCAGCGCAGGTAAAAACCAGCGCAGGTAAAAACCAGTGCAGGTAAAAACCTGTACAGGTGAAATTGACACACTAAGAAATAACAAAGAACTAAAAAATACCAAGAGAGAGAGGGACACGCCCCCGCTCTGCTGCCGGGGAGGGGTTCAGGCCACGGCGGGGGAGGAGCTCCGCCCGGTCAGTCCGGGAAGAACAGGGCCTTGAGCTCCAGCCAGGCGTCCTCGTTGGTGGCGTAGTAGTAGGGGCACAGCTTGCCCGTCACGTCGTAGTGGCGGATGACCCCGTCCTCGTCCAGGCCGTAGCAGTCCGCCAGGTATTGCACCAGCTTCACCAGGGAGTCGATGGTCTCCTGGGTGAACTCCCCGGTGGTATCCGGGTGGCAGCACTCGATGGAAATGGTGTCGTGATTGCGGTCGTTGGTGCAGTAGGACTTCTCGTTGAGGGGGATGCACTGGATGATCTCCCCGTCGGTGCCGATGACGAAGTGACTGCTCACCGAGTCCTCTCCCGTCTCCGCCAGGGATGCGAAGTAATCCCGGTTCTGTTGAGCGGTGGTGCCGGGGTTGCCGGTGTAGTGGACGACGATGGCGTTGACGCCGTCCAGCAGGTCGCCGGGCCGGGAGTACTCATTAGGTCTACCGTCACCCAGTCCAGGTCGTCCAGGACGATGGGGACGTTGGCGGCGGCAGCGGCCTCGGCAGCGGACTGGGCCAGGGCAGCGGCCATGCTCTCCTGGGCGGCGGCGTCGGCCAGGGCCTGGTCGTCGGCGGCGTCCTCTGCGGCGTCCTGGGCCTCGTCGCTGTCCGCAGCGGCGGCGGGCAGCTGAGCGTACTCCGTAAAGAGCCAGACGACGCCTGCCAGCAGGACGACAGCGGCGGCGATGGCCAGAAAACGCAGACCTCCCAGCAGAACGCCGCCCGCAGAGGGCTGCTCCGTCGGGGCCATATGGGTGGGCTTCTCTCTCTCCAAGGGATCACCGGCTTTGTTCTGTGATGACAGATAGTGGAGAAATGATATCACAGATTTTGTCGAAAGAAAAGAGCCTTTGTCAAATTTTGTCGAAATCGGAAGGATAAAACGGGAGAAAAAGGGGAGAGACCGGGAAAATCTTTCCGAAACCCCTATGCAAAATTGGTAAAATGGATTAAAATAGCATCTAGTACAGCGGCTCGGGCCGTGGCCTGCGCCCGGTACTGTGATGAACAATCAAGGAGGAGCATTACATGGACAAGCCAAAGTATCAGCGTATTCTGTTGAAGATCAGCGGTGAGGCCCTTGCGGGAGACGCATCCAGAGGACTGGACTTTGACATGATCGGAAGGGTCTGCGACGTAATCAAGGAGTGCGTGGACATGGGCGTTCAGGTCGGCGTGGTCGTCGGCGGCGGCAACTTCTGGAGAGGCAAGAAGGACGGCGGCGAGTCCATGGTTCGGGTGCGGGCGGATCATATGGGCATGCTGGCCACCGCCATCAACGCCCTGGCTCTGGCGGACGTGCTGGAGCAGAAGCAGGTGGAGGTGCGGGTGCAGACCGCCATCGAGATGAAGCAGATCGCCGAGCCCTATATCCGCTCCCGGGCCATCCGGCACCTGGAGAAGGGGAGAGTGGTCATCTTCGGCTGCGGCACCGGCAACCCCTTCTTCTCTACGGACACGGCGGCGGTGCTCCGGGCGGCGGAGATCGACGCCGACATCATCCTGCTGGCCAAGAACATCGACGGCGTGTACAACGCCGACCCCCATATCGACCCGGAGGCGGTCAAGTACGACTCCATCTCCTACGACCAGGTGCTGGCCCAGCATCTGGAGGTCATGGATTTCACCGCCACCTCCCTGTCCATGGACAACAAGATCCCTGTGCTGCTCTTTGCCCTGAAGGATCCCGAGAACATCAAGCGGGCGGTCATGGGCGAGAAGATCGGCACCGTCGTCAACTGATACACCGAAACCCCAAATCAAAGGAGGAACCAGCATGAACGAGATCACCAAGACCGCCGAGGAGCGCATGAAAAAGACCATTTCCTCTGTCCAGGCAGACTTTGCCTCCGTCCGGGCGGGCCGGGCCAACGCCGCCGTCCTGGATCGGATTACGGTGGAGTACTACGGCACCCCCACCCCCCCCGGCCCGGTGGCCACCCACGCAGACCCCCCAACCCGGCGGCCGGACCCCCCCCCCGGGGGCCCCGCCCCGCGCCGCGCCGACGGGACGGCCAACAACCCCCCC